>NZ_CAXAVM010000130.1:0-20443 GCF_963972345.1 uncultured Gimesia sp.
GCGTGGCGGGGTTCTCTGTTTCAATTTCCCAACGGGCGGTTCCTTCCGGCGTTACCGTAGGTAACTGCTTGAGTTCACCCGGTTTCCCACAGACAATCAAATGTGAGTTATAAATATAACCCACGTCGCTGCAGCGTTCTGCTTCATCCATATAATGAGTGGTGACAAACAGGGTCACTCCCTGCCCGGCCAGCTGGAAGAGCAGATCCCAGAGATCGCGGCGGGCCACCGGGGCGATTCCAGCCGTCGGTTCATCAAGAAAGACGACTTCCGGCTCATGGATCAAAGCGCATCCCAGTGCCAGTCGCTGCTTCCAGCCTCCCGACAGATTTCCAGCCAGTTGATCCAGTCGATCTTGCAGTGATGTGAGTTCGATGATTTCCTGAAAGCGCTGTTCCAGTTTTTCAGGAGTGAGCCCATAGATGCGCCCGTAGAATTCGATATTTTCCCGAACGCTCAGATCTGCATACAAGCTGAAGCTCTGTGACATGTAGCCTATGCGTCGCTTGATCAACTCTGCATCAGTCGCTACATCAAATCCCAGCACGCGCGCGGCCCCACCTGTGGGTTCGAGTACACCACACAGCATGCGGATGATCGTTGATTTCCCGCTACCGTTGGGCCCCAGCAATCCGAAGATGGCACCGCGCTGTACTGTAAAGCTGACCTGATCGACGGCTTTCAGATTCCCGAATTCCCGCGTAAGCTGGTCTACCTCAATGACGGCCGTCATAAACTTTGTTCCTTCCCATCCAGCCAGACATCAGCGGCCATGCCGGGACGGAGCAGATGGTCTTTATCCTGGATGCGGACTTTGATCCGGAACACCTGTTTGGAACGTTCTTCCGGCGTTTGCACATTGCGGGGCACAAACTCAGCCTGGCGGGACACGAAACTGACGCGACCCGTGAAGGTTTTATCGGGATAGCTGTCTATGGTGACTTCGACTTCCTGGTCGACTTTGATATCCAGATGATTTTCCGGTACATAGCAGCGGACCCACAGCTCATTCCAGTCCAGGATCGAAACAACGGGAACATTGCTGCCCACCAGATCACCGGGCTGCAGGGTGACCGCCTCAATCGTCCCATCCAGGGGAGCAAATATTTTCAGTTCTTTGATCTGATCTTCAATGGTTTCCAGAACCGCTTCCGCTTTTCTGACACTGGCTGCCGCCTGGTCGATGTCTTCCTTGCGGTTCCCGTTTTTCAAGAGTTGCCACGATGCTTCTGCCTGCTTTAACTGCGCCCGGGCTTCATCAATCTCTTCTTTGCGGGTTCCCTCTTTGAGGAGATCCAGGGATTTCTGTTTGACTTCTTTTTTTGACGCTGCAACCTGCAGTTCGGTGTTGGCAGTATCCATTTCATCCGTTGAAGCCGATTTCTGACCGAATAGAGTTTCCACACGCATCTGTTTGGCTTTTGCCAGCCGATATTCTGCGTCTGCCAGATGCAGTTCGGAGACGCCTGAATCGATTTCCTGCTGACGGGGGCCATTGACCAGCAGAGTCAGACGGGCTTTGAGTTGATCTACTTTCGCTGCGGCTTCATCGATTTCTTCGGGTCGGAAGCCGGCTACAAGTTCTTCGTGTTGTGCTTTGGCTTCTGCCAGTCCGGCGATTGCCTCGGCGCGTTTTTCAAGCAAATCGTAGGGCTCAAGTTCAATCAGCAGATCGCCGCGGGAGACAAACTGCCCTTCTTCGATCAGTACCTGTTTCACGCGCCCCCCCACTCGTGAGCCGGGTCGGATATCGTCGGCTTCGATAAAACCGGAAACCCGAAGCGGTACATGTCGCTGCTGACTGAATACCAGTGCCACAATCAGTGCCACACCGATCACGACTAAACCTGTTATTTTCTTCAAGTGGGTTACCTCATGGATCTCAAGCAAATCGTCTCAGGCACGGATCACACCGCATTCCAGTTATCTCGATGCAATTTTAGCAGAGAGCATCTTACTCGAATCCGCGTGCAGACTGTAGTAACGCTGTTTGCTCCGCTGGAGGGTGGCTGGAAAAGAATCGGTAACCCTGTCGCAGCTTGACGACTCCGTCAGACTGTCAGCATTCCTGCAGGAATCGGGCAGTGGACATAATACGATCTTTGATTTTCCTGCTGAAATAGAATGCACAACAATCAGGCATTTCTCGAGATTGACTGCGGGAGTTTGATGATTCAAAAAATAATATACCGTTAAGACGGTTTGCTCTGAATAGCTTTATCTTGTTGCTATGACTCATGATAAGACACGGTAGACGAGTGTGGTCAATTCCGTAGAACCTGTTTGGCACATGATTCGCTTTTCTGTAATTCACAATAATCATCAAACAGAAACATTCTCTTAAACAAGTGCCCGTATAACTCCGGGCGTTCAAAGAATGTGCTCGAAGTTGTTTGATGAGCATATTGCCAACCTGTTTTAAAAGGAGAGATGGTGTCCCACTTACCATCTAAGAGAAGAGGAATGAGAAGAGGATTCACACTAATCGAATTAATGGTCGCGATTGCAACGATCGCCGTACTGATCGCATTACTCTTACCCGAGATCCAGAAGGCCAAGGATGCCTCACTGAAGTCAAGCCAGAAAGACGGCCCCTACTGGGTTTACCGCGAGTACGAATACGCGGGTGGTCCCGTGATTTCCGAAATTTCAGGAACATATAAGCATTCACTGCAGGAAATCCTGGATATGTATGCGATCAATCTGAAAAAACAGCAGAAACAGAATGAGCTGGAGCTGGAACAGATTACTCACCTGGAACAGGAAGCTGGCGCAACGACTGTCGCTATAGCTTTGAAGCCTGCTGAAACGACAGAAACGAAAACTCGATTTACTCCCAGCTGGCAAAGACGGAATACTGAATTTGGAGATCAGGAACTCTCCAAAAAAGAGAAGATTGAGAAAACCCGACGGGCATTGAAAAACTTTAAATTCGACCTGACTCAGAATACGGCTTCTCTGGTCGCACGCCGGAATCTGTCAGATGCGATTGAACAGTTACAGAACGATTTAAAACGACTGGAATCTCAAGACTGATCAAGGCTTTTAGTCTGCAGACTTTTTAAATACGACTCTCCAGCAAAACAGGTGGTGCTTGATATGGTTATCAGGCTTCACCTGTTTTTTCTTTTCCCGGTGTACCACTTCTGCTCTTTTCCAGCTGTTTTTGTAGATATTTCAATCTTTTAAAAAGCAATCTTTTTTTGTGATGTTGCTCTTGGCAGAAAAAAGGAGACGCATTATAAATCCGCCTCTGTCGACTTTCGCATGAGTAAAATTCTCTCACTTCACAATACTCATTCAAAAGCACAACAGGATATGCAGCCGCATATCATATCTCGAAAAACCTACCATCCCATTCAAAACTGATTTTTATGCCATTCATCTTTCCTTGAATCAGCGTGGCTTTTCAAGGGTGTGTGAATCTTCAGAATTAGACTGATGCCTTTGCAACAGCTCAGTTCTGGAAACGCGCTCCCGGGAAACGTGATTCTATTCAGAGATCGATAAAGGAGCACTCAAGATGCCCATACTTGTACGGGTATGCCTGCTTACCGCAGTTAGTTTATTTACGATTTCACAGTCAGGCTGTCAGCGTGGACCGAACGCCCAGTTGCGTCAGAGCATGTACCGCTCGCAGCAGCTGTATGATCAGAACTCTGAACTGGCAATGCAGCGAGATCAGTTCCAGCAGTCTGCCAACGCGCTGCAGCACGAACGGGATCAGCTGGCAATGCGGGCCCAGTCACTGGAATCCAACCTGAGTATCGCCAATAAACGGCTCGACAATCTGAACTCAGAACGTTCCGAGATGCAGCAGCGATACGTCAGCCTGATGAAGAAAGCCAAGGGACAGCCCAGTCCGCTGGATGGCGAAGCCACCCGTCGCTTTCAGGAACTGGCTGACAAATATCCTGATTTCGAATTTGACCCCCATACCGGCGTCAGCAAATTTCACTCGGACATTCTCTTTTCCTCAGGTAGTGATAACCTCAAACCAGCGGCACAGGAAATCCTGAACCAGTTTGCTGCCATTATGAATGACGGCAATGCCAAGCGATTGAATGTGCTGGTTGTCGGACACACTGACGACAAGCCGATTTCAAAAGCCAGCACCCAGCGTCAGCACCGCACCAACTGGCATTTGTCAACAAACCGTGCGAACTCAGTTGTGCTCACGCTTTCCAAATTCGGCGTCAAGCAGGAACGGATGGGATCTGCCGGGTACAGTATGTTTCAGCCGGTCGTGCCTAATCAGAACGATTCGGCTCGACAGAAAAACCGTCGCGTGGAAATCTTTGTACTCGCTCCTGACGCCGTCGTCGCAGGCTGGGATCCTAATCCCACACTGTTGAACTAAATATCACTCCAGTCAATCATTACCGAACAGACTCGTTATCGAAACGAGTCTGTTTTTGTTTATAAACGCCGATTCTGTCTGAAATCGATCAGCAGTTTCAAATCTCGAAATAGACCTTGATGCCACTCAATACACTGTCGACGGCAACTGATGCGAGGATCAGGCCACCGATTCGACTGACAACACTTGCTCCTGCATCTCCGATCAATTTCTGAATCCTGCCTGCCAGCAGAAGAAACCCCAGGGTGATCAGGAGTACGACCAGCATCGTCAGTGTGGAGATCAGCTGTTGTCCGATATGAAAACGATGGTTATCGGTAATCAGCACAACAGCCATCATCGCACCCGGTGATGCGATTGAGGGAATCGCCAGAGGGAATACGGCTTTATTCTGGTGGACACTCACGTGTGAGGACTCTTCAATCTCAGCTTGCGGTTTACTCTCGCCGAAGATCATCGTTAAAGCAAACAGAAACAGGACGAGCCCGCCGGCAATCTGAAATGCGGCCAGTGGAATCTCCAGCAGATCCAGCAGGATCTGTCCGCCGACGATGAACAGCAGCAGAACCAGGCCAGCCGTGATGATCGCCTGATACGCGATTTTGCGCTGCACCATTCTGCTCGTGCCCGCTGTAACCGCGATGAATACCGGAATCGAACCAATCGGATCGATGACGGCCCAGAGATAAACAAAATCTCTGAGAATATCGTCCCACGCCATACTCAGTCTCTTCTTTCCAGTGAATTCAGATTCTTAATCTTCCGGGTTGTATCTGGGATTCAACTCAGCAGGGATTGCCGCCTGAACCTGTTTCTGCCAGCGATGAAGTGCCTGTGATAATTCCAGCACTTTTTCGGGGTGACTGCCGGAGAGTTCATTTGATTCTCCGATATCGAGCCGCGTATTATAGAGTTCGTGATGTCCGTCTTCGAAAAACTCCAGCAGCTTCCAGTCTCCCTGACGTATCACCGAGACAGGTGTCGTGCGAAATCGCTGTTGCATCCCCTGGTATTTTTGCAGATAGGCGGGAAAGTGCCAGAACAGGCTCCGCGATTCCAGTCGAGATTGCGGATCTTTCAGCAGAGGAACCAGACTTTCACCATCTAATAACTCACTTTCCAGAACCGGTATGTTCGTCATTTCCAGAAAAGTCGGATAGAGGTCGACGTTGATCACTGCTTCATCGGTTGAGCTTCCGGGCTGTGTCACGCCGGGCCACTTGATCAGCAACGGAACGCGGATTCCCCCCTCATACAGCATCCCCTTCGAACCACGTAACGGACGCATGCTGGTGGCGGGCCCGTATCCACCGTTATCCGAGGTAAAAATAATAATGGTATTCTGGTCAATCTGCTGGTCCCGCAGAGTTTGCAGCACGCGACCGATACTCTGATCCATGCTGCGGATCATTGCGGCATAAGTGGCATGCTGATGCAGTTTCCCGGCTGGTTTCTCTTTGAAGTAAGCGATGTCCTCTTTTTTTGCCTGCAACGGAGTGTGAACAGCATAGTGCGTGAGATACAGAAAAAACGGAGACTTTACGTTGTCCTTAATGAATTGACATGCTTCCGTCGTCAGGCGATCTGTCAGGTATTCCCCCTGCTTTCCATCGCCCAGTTGTGGGTTATTGTAAGGACTGAAATAGCCACCGCGCGGGCTACCCGTCTGATTCCCGGCGATATTCACCTGAAAGCCCTGCGACAGAGGGGACTTGCCCAGATGCCACTTCCCCACACTGGCACAACGGTAACCAGCCTGTGAAAGCCGCTCGGCGATCGTGGTGAACCGGTCATCCAACACCCTTCTATTCTCAGCAGGAATCAACTTTCGATAACGGTCGTTGCCACGGGCCGGATCCCCGACGGTGTAGACCCCATGCCGGGGAGCGTATAAACCTGACATCAGGCAGGCCCGGCTGGGAGCACAGTTGGGAGCCGCTGCATAAGCGGCGGTAAACTTCATCGATTCTTCCGCCAGTCGATCGATGTGAGGCGTTTCGAAAAAGTCGCTTCCCATACAGCCTGCGTCGCGCCAACCCAGGTCATCAATAAAAAACAGGACCATATTCGGCCTTTGATTCTCTGCATCAACAGGCGACACCATTGAGAGATGCCAGCAGAACAACAGCGCGATCACCAGGGTACGTGGCATCTGACTTCCTTCCAGAATGAAAAGGAGTGGTTTTTCCTGTATCGTTTGATTACGATCTTTGTCTGCTGATTATTCTAAGCTCCCGTTGGTTTCCTGTCATGGCTGCGGCTGCCCCGGGACAGAATTTCCGCCGACTGCAAGAAAAGACCACAGCATTATTTCGAAATCCTGATTTCTCCTGTGAGGAAGACTGTCGTGAAGAAAATCAAAGTAGGACAGATTGGAGTGGGTCATCCGCACGCGGGTGGAAAAATGCAGGCGTTCCGTAAATCGGAAGATTACGAAGTGGTGGGCGTGGTTGAGCCCGACACTCAATTACGCAAATATGCAGAGTCAACAGGCATCTACCAGGGTCTTCCTTTCCTGACACAGGAGCAGTTGCTCAACATCGACGGACTGCAGGCAGTCGCCGTGGAGACACTGGTCCCCGATCTGTTGCCGACAGCAGAGACCTGTATTGCAGCCGGCAAACATATCCACCTGGACAAACCCGCGGGTTTATCTCTGCCTCACTTCAAGCGGATTCTGGATCAGGCGGCGCAGAAGCATCTGCTGCTGCAGATGGGCTATATGTATCGTTACAACCCGGGCGTCGTTCTCCTGCGTGATCTGTTGCACAAAGGCTGGCTTGGTGAACCATTTGAAGTGCACACTGTCATCAGTAAGAAAATGGATGCCGCCAGTCGCAAGAAACTGGAACCCCAACCTGGAGGCATGATGTTTGAACTGGCGTGCCATGTGATCGATCTGGTCGTACAGATTCTGGGACGACCTGATCAGGTCACTGCATTCGCACAGCATGCTTCGGACATTGACGACACGCTCCAGGATAACATGCTGGCGGTCTTCAGTTATCCGCGGGCACTGGCAACTGTCAAATCAAGCTGCAATGAAGTTCAGGGATTTGATCGACGACATATCGTAGTCTGCGGCTCAGAAGGTACCTTCCATCTGCAGCCTTTTGGCAGGCCCTCCGCAAGCCTGACGCTTTCGCAGGCAAAAGGGAAATACCGGAAAGGTCAACAGGAAATCTCGTTTCCGGGTTACACCCGATATACGGATGATGTTGCAGACATGGCGAAGATTATCCGTCGGGAAAAAGACATCGACTTCTCTTACCAGCATGACTATGACGTTCAGGAAACCGTATTGAAGTCAGCCAGTCTGCCTGTCACCTGATTCACCCGTATTCAGATCATGCCTGTTTCAACTGTCCGTAGGCATATTGGGCAGAGGCGATCACAGACACGGTTTCGTCCGATTGCAGCAGGCGTTCGACCTCTGCTTCATCCTCCAAAGGAATGGCAAACAGGTCTTCCACTTCATCACTGCTGACTTTGCTGAGCAGACAGATCAATGCCCAGTCTCCGGTCAGCGCCAATTGCGTCGCTGTCAGTAAATCTCCCGGTTGTGCATCACGCAGAGGCTTGATTGCATCCAGGGGTTCATGGCAGCGGGAGAGAATCTGCAGCCCTATACCCGGTTCAGCTTCAATCTGTGTCAGGAGTACAACGCGACCATCCTGGGTCACCAGATTTCGGGCCGTCTCCAGCACGCTTGCCAGTTGATTCCACTGATGTCCGGTAGGTCCATCTTCGACGGCGATGATCACCATCTCTGACTTATATTCCGGCTCCAGTCTCCAGTACTGATCCAGAAACTGTTTGGCTTTTCGGAAGGTGGATTCGAGGCTGCCAAATACAATTTCCGCGACGGCCTGACCACCAGCGGGGATGACCTGCAGACTGTATTGCAGCCCCAGCATCCAGCCAATCTCGTCGATCAACTGACGCAAGGGACGACTTTCTGCTGGAGTCAGTTCACGGTGAGACTGCCCGCGACTCTTGACAATCGCTTCCTGAGAAGAGAATCCCGGATATATGGAACTGCCGCCACCTGCATATCCGAGTAACGGATCAAAGCCCACTTTTTCAATCGGCAGAATGAAATCCGCTTCGAGCAGATGTCGCGACAGATAAATTCGTTCTCCCCCAGCCGAAGTTCCCAGATAGCTGACCTCTTCCCTGGATTCCGGATCATGAATTACCCATGAAGCGTGTTCCTGCAGTTCGGAGGTCACTGCCGCTTTTAATTTTTCCTGCAAGGCACTCGTTTCTGAACGCGTCTGCAGAATCGTAACATCACCGGCCTCGATTCCACACTCATTAAAGTATTCCCAGACCGCATTAATGATTTCAGCAGCAGCCGGTGCCTGATAATCGACGGGAATCGTGATTTTATCTCCCGGAACAACCGCGAGGTCCAGGGGGGGCAATTCCAGCGGACTGTTTAACACCTGCTGCATCCGGGAGGCGACATCGTCGATGCCGACAGGCGACTGGTGATAATGGATCAGACGCTCCGACGGAATTTCACATTGAAATGTACCGTCAAAGCCATAATTCAATTCTATCTTGACCGTTTCCGTCATCGAAGCTGTTTCATCCCGCTTGACTCGACATGGTTTCGTGCTGATTCAACTGAGAATCTTGTTTTTTTACGAACTGGAGAGTTGAATTCCGTTAAAAGAGGACCAACACTGGAATGTTAGCGGTTTAGAGGTGATTTCTACAGGATATCTGATCACAATATTAGAAAGTCACCGCAGATTACATTGTCAGTTTCATTCCGGTCTAAGGATTTATGCCGGGTTCGCTTCAGGAAATTCACCATGACAGAAGACGATCAATTAATGATTCGAATTCAAAGTGGTGAGCTGCGCGCCTTTGATGAACTGGTAGAAAAATATCAGGGCCCGCTGATCGGTTTTTTTTTCAGAAACACCCGCGACTCTCAGCTTTCAGAGGACTTGTCCCAGGAAACACTGTTGCGGGTTTATAACCAGTCATGGGACTATCTGCCGCAGGGACGCTTTCGCGGCTGGATGTACCGGGTGGCCCGCAACCTGATGATCGACTCGATCCGACGTCAGTCCCATGATGCGCTGATCAAAGCGTATACAGGCAAGCAGGCTGATGAAGATGATTCGCTCAATCGCCTGGCCAGTGAAGTCGTCTCGCCGGAAGAGAAAGCCAATATCAAAGAACTGGCGTTGATTGTTGATGAACTGTTGGCAACAATCCCTGAAGATCAGCGTTTAACATTTACCCTGCATCATTATTCTGAGCTGACACTGAATGAAGTCGCAGAGGTTATGGAAACGAATCTGGCGACGGCCAAAAGCCGGCTTCGGCTGGCCCGGGAAAAACTGAGAGAGAAATTAACACTCATCGGCGTGACCGGTCCTCAAAAAAATTAAGTTACTGATATAATATTAGAGAGAATGGCAAAAAGAATTGAACCCGATCAAAGCGATTCGCGTTGACTCCCGCGGGCCAGCAGAATTGCTTTCTTTTCACTAACACATGCAACAGTACGGAGTAGAGGGCATGAGCTATTTCAGTCGGCTCACTGACATTGTTACCTGTAATTTGACTCACCTGCTGAATAATGCGGAAGATCCCGTGAAGGAGATCGAGCAGATCATTTCTGAAATGAAAGAAGGAATTGCAGGGGCAAACCGCAGTGTGAAAACAGCCATGGCTAATGAACAGTCGATTCAGCAGGAACTGGCTGAATATGAGCGTCAGATCTTCCAGTGGAAAGAAGCAGCGAAAAATGCCCTCGCGCTGAACGATGAAACGGAAGCACGGAATTCACTGGTACGAAAACAGGAAGTGGACGATCTGAAAGCCGGTCTGGAACAGCAGCATCGGGCGGCAGTCGCGACCTGCGAGCATTTGACCACGACTCTGCATGCCCTGGAAGCCAGATTAGCAGAAGCCCGACGCAAACAGCTGGAATTAACGGAACAGGCCGGACTGTCGGAAACACCGTCACAAAGCACTCCGATTACCGCAGATGTCGAGTCATCACTGACCCCTTCCCGTTCTGAACAGATCGATTCAGAACTGGCTGAATTAAAGCGAGAACTGGGTCAGTAATACGGCCGCCGATGCCAAGCGGCACCAGTTCAGGGTCAGCGAAGAAGAATTCGCTATAACCCGGGTAATCGATTTGCCTTAAGGAACCTCAGCCTTAACCGGAGTGGACAAACGCTTTCACGCTCAAATTGTTGCTTAAGAATAGCCCATTCAACAAGATGGTACTTGCAACCGATCAGTTCTAATTTAGAATTAAAATAGATAACTGGCGGATCGGAATATTTTCTTGATCCCAAGTTCGGGTTCTGATCAGGAATTCCGGAGTTGGCTCCGGGAAGGCTGATACGATTAATAGAACCCGTAAGTTCTTCGCAAAGGCCATTGTCTGACGGGTTTCAGGTTTGATAACACTGAAATTTCCCAGCCAATAGTCCGATGACGATTTACACACATCCTTAATTCCTAATTTACATCAATGATGTTGGAGTTGTGCCACCATGGCCAAAAAATATCTGAACCTCGAAGAAGCAGCCGCCGAGCTGGGCATGGAAAAAGAAGAATTGAACCGCTTACGGGAAGCAGGTGATATTCGGGGATTTGCTGATCGAGGCGCCTGGAAATTTCGTATGGAAGATGTGGAAGAATTAGGGCGCAGCCGCCAGGCGGATTCGGACCCGGCCATTCCCCTGTTCAACAATGAAGACCTGGAAGATGACGACATGTTCGACTCTGCCATTCTTGACGATGATGATTTGACCCAGGAATCAGACAGTGTCATCGATGAAGACGAAGTCGGCGAACAGGCAACTGTGATTCGAGGCAGTGTGCACGATGACGATGATGAACCTGTCGAACTCAGCAGTTCCGACAGTGATGTACGACTGGTGGTTGACGAGGGAGATGACCTGCAGCTGGACAGTGAGCCGGAACTGGTTGCCGTCGGTGAAGATTCTGACAGCGATGTGCGACTGACGGACGATTCCAGCATTGACCTCGGTAGTGACAGCGATGTGAAACTGGTTGACGGTGAACAGGAGCCGGACTTTGAGGTGATGGATCTGGAGATGGGCAGCGACAGTGATGTGAAACTCGTCGCCGACGATTCCAGCCCGAAGGGTAGCGAGAGTGACGTCGCCCTGATTGGCGAAGACTTTGACCTGGGCAGTGACAGTGATGTGGCCTTAGTGTCAGACGAGAGCGATGAATCTTCGATCCTCGCAGAAGACAGCGGGCTTTCCCTGGCGGAAGACAGCGGCATCTCACTGGCTTCTGACAGTGGTATTTCGCTGGCAGGACCACTGGACAGTGGCATCTCTCTCGAATCTGCAGATGAAAGCGGAATCTCCCTTGTCGATGACGACGCCAGCGGGCTTTCACTGGAAGATGATACCGGCAGCGACATTTCCATTACGGCCGACAGTGGTATCTCGCTGGAACCGTTCGATTCGGAAGACGATGAGAAGACCTCTCCCATGGTCTCAACCAAATCCGGAAAAGATGCAACAATGGAAATTCCAGCGCTGGATGATGACGAAGACTTCGCCGACAGCAGCTTTGACCTGGAAGACTCTCACTCCGACACCAGCGTATTGATGCTGAATGAAGATGGTGATGCCGGCGGTTCTTCCGGCTCTGTGATTCTGGATTCAGATGATGAGGAAGGTGAGTCGGCAATCTTTGACGATGATGAGTTCGCCAGCGACGATGGTCTGTCGGATGTCTTCGACGAGGAAGATGACTTCGATGACATCTACGATGCCGACGACGATGATTTCGATGATTCCTTCCAGAGTGGTGAAAGCCACGCTGAGTTTGTCGCCCCTGCTTCTTTTGCAGGCGGCCGCGGCGCAGCGATGGCGGCTCCCGAAGCCGAATGGGGTGTCGGAACATTCGTGGCACTTGGAATCTCAACATTGCTAATGAGCATCTGCGGTCTGATGATGTATGACCTCATCCGTACGATGTGGCATTACGATGATCCTTCTGCCGTCAGTTCATCCTTACTGGAAATGGTCCGCGGACTGTTTTAAGCGAAGTCCGCTGACGCTCATTCCACTTCGAGTTCTCTGTTTCTCAAGGTCAGGTACTCTGCTGCGCTGATCTTTCAGAATGAATGACATCAGTGGGCAGTTTTTTTCTGCTTCTCACCAGATGAAAGGACTGTAGTCGGGACTCAGGCAGGGCCGGTTTCTATAATAGACATCATGTCATGATAACCGCTTTGAACACACTGCTCTTGAACTGGTGAAAGATTATGCCTCAAAAATCCCTCTGTCTCCTTATCCTGCTGTCTTTTGTTGTCTGTGCTCCTCTGCAGGCGGCTGAACGAACACTGCGTTATCGAGACCGAACACCACAGGAATACAAACTGACGGCGCGTGCCAGCAAAATTGATCCCCGCACGAAAGAGCATCCGGAGATTGATTACGTCTTCGAAGCAAAAGGCAAGCCCCAAGATCTGGAACACGCCGTTGTAGACACGCGCGTTAAACCACGGGGCAAGCTGGTGATCTGGCTGATGGGTTATAACAGCCAGCTGTTTGACCGGCTCTCCAGCTACGGACTGCACGCCATTCAAGTTCATTATGCCAACCGCTGGTTCTCCAAGGTCTGTCGCGAAAATCCGGTCGGTGAAACCTGTCGGGGAAATGTCCGCCTGGAAGCGGCGACCGGCGAAGATTACAGCGATCAGGTTTCGATTCCCCAGCCGGACGGCATGAAAGAACGGGCTCTGCAGTTTGTGAAATGGCTGGCAAAAGAAAATCCACAGGGTCAGTGGGATTATTATCTCACTCCCGATGGAAAAGATCTCCGCTGGGAAGATGTGATCATGGCAGGCAGTTCACATGGCTCAACAACCGCAGCCCGGTTCGCGAAACATCAGAAGGTGAGCCGCGTGGTCATGTTCTGTGGCCCGCGCGATCAACTGCAGAACTGGCAGACCCTGCCTTCGGCGACTCCCACTAATCGCTACTTCGGTTTTTCTCATGTACTGGATGGCGGCTGGACTGCCGACCATTACTGCCGATCCTGGGAGTTGATTGGTCTAAATGAATTTGGCCCCATCGTGAATGTAGACAAAGCAAAGCCCCCCTATGGTAACACGCGCCGTTTGATTACGGACTTTGATGTGAAAAACAATACCCGCCGCGCCCATTCCTCTGTTGTTCCCGGCGGCAGCGCCGGTAAAGATGCAAAGGGCCAGTACATTCATGAAGCGGTCTGGAAATACCTGTTCACTCAGCCGGTCGATAAAACTGGCAAACCTGTGCCCCTCGATCCAGGCTGTGAGAAAAATCAGCGAGACAGCTGATGATCAAGTCTGTCATTTTTGACTTGTATGGAACCTTACTGGAACTATCGCAAGATTCAAAACCATTTTTGAATCTTGCACAATCCAGCTCTGCAATCAGCCTCGGCGATGCCCTCAGGATCGCGTTAACAAATCACTGCCCTTCCTTACGTGACTGCGCAACACAGTTAAATTTAATGCTGGAAAGTGATCTGGATATTTTAGAAAAGAATCTACACAACGATCTCGAACGAGTCCGGCTCTACACCGATGTAATACCGACACTGAAAGTACTCGCTACATCAAACATCAAAATAGCTGTGATTTCGAACCTGGCAACTCCCTACAAATTGCCTTTTTCGAGGCATCAGCTTGAAAGCTATTTTGACGTAACTGTTTTTTCATGCGATTGTGGTCTTATGAAACCTGATCCAGCCATCTATAAAATGGCACTTCATAAACTAGATACGCTGCCTCACGAAACAATCATGGTCGGTGACAGTCTGAAATCGGATGTCGAGGGACCATCCAGAGTGGGAATAGTCAGTTATCATTTAAAGCGTACAGGGAATATCACTGATCCCCTGACAGAGCTTTCTACTTTAGAAGCAATACCGAAAATCGTAAGCGACTCTTCAAGCAAACGGTAAGCGTCCCCAGACCTGGACGACACGGGGAACTCCAGTTAGCGTTCTGGGGTCTGCGGCGTAATCATTGAGTTCTTTGACGATCTCGTCGATCTCCTCTGGGGTAGCGAGGCCATCTTCAAGGACTGCATCGGCAATGTTTTCCATGGTGAGTCCGTTAAGCAATTTAACTTCCCCCTGCAGCCCCGTCGGCTGAACGACGGAAACGTTCAGGTCCTGTAAACCACAATCCTGCAGTATTCCCGGAAGTCGTTGCCCCATATTCGGGTCACCACCTCTGTGACGAACGACTGAGTTATACAGATCGAAGAACTTTCGATAAGCGGGACTCTCGGGATAAGCGAACGAACCACTGAAATCAATGTCTTCCAGTACCAGAAAGCCGGTGGGCCGCAGTTGCTTCAGAAATAATCTAACCGCGGTAACCGGTTCCTGCAGATGAGTCAGCAGAAATCGTGAGTAAACCAGATCGTATTCCGGCGCGGTCGATATTTCGCGGGCATCGTCGAGGCGGAATTCAATATTCATCAGCCCCTGCTCTGCTGATTCCTGGCGGGCAATCGACAGTTTAGTCTCATCAATATCAACGCCCACCGCTTTTCCCCCCGGTGCCACTCGTCGAGCCAGCTCGCGCGTCACATCACCGCCGCCACAACCCACATCCAGACAGTTCATGCCCTCCGTCAGATTGAGCCGGTCCAGTAACTTTCCCGTGCTCTCCTGCATCACGCGCCCGAGTATCCGGAGACGTTCCCGCCCTTCAATGCCTCCACGTATTACATATTGAGTATTTCGCTTCATAATTACCCGCATGAATTTCTCGCAGTATTTCAACCTGTGGTGATGTGAAATCCGATCTCCAGAGCAGTTAACGTTGAAATCCCTGAATATTCACATATTATTACAGTATCGATATTCATTTTTATCAATAAAACATAAACCCCAGCCTGACATACCCGTTCCAATCCACTACCTGACCGCCAGCCTCACTGTAAATCCAGCATTCGCGGGCGGGAGATGCGATATATTCTTCGCGACGTAAGTCAATTCAGTCCCACCTGTAACTTCCCCCTTCTCCCGCTTTCGATACGCGTTTCTTGAACGTATTATCAAAAAATAGTGAAAAATTGAAAATAATCTGTAGTCCTCCCCTGATTACTGGAATGTAGTTAGAAGGGTATCTGTTTTCTACATTTGAACACGCATCCGATCAGAAACTGAATTATCTGATGAACGACGTCATTGTAAATAATGAATTTTTTCAACAGTTGCTTCGGCACCAGGGTCAGTTGCATGCCTATGTACTGTCACTGGTTGGAAATACGTCCGATGCCCGCGATGTGCTGCAAGACATTAATCAATGTCTGCTGGAGAAACAAAACAGCTTTACACAGGGTACGAATTTTCTTGCCTGGTCCCGTAAAGTGGCCTTCTACAAGATTCAGTCTTACTGGCGTGATCAAAGCCGCAGCCGAGTCTTATTCGACGATGATTTACTAAACAGTATGTCAGAGACCATTAATAGTATGCCCGACATCTATAACGAGCAAATCGAGGCAATGCGATCCTGTCTCACTCAGCTTCCTGAAGATAAACGAACCTTGATGCAGCAGCGATACGGCCAGTTTCTGCCACTCAAAAGTATCGCCGACTATTGGGGGAAATCAGAAAAAGCCATCAGTGTCATGTTGTTACGAATCCGATTACGACTCCAGGATTGCATTCAGAAAACAATTGCTGCGAGGACTCGGTTTTAATGATCACTGAAAACTCTGCGGACAGAGAGGATCCACTGCCGGAGCTAGTGGCTCTCTATTTTGATAATCGCTACAACGAACGGGAACTGAGACAATTGCAGGCACGTCTCAAGTCTGACCCTGAAGCCCGTCTGTTTTTCATCCAGTTCTCGACGTTACAGACTCAACTGGAATGGGTATTCACCGATTCAACCACACCACAGGAATGGTCGCATTTACCTGCTCTGGGCAAGCCTCGCAGAAAGAACTGGAATCTGATTGCCTATATCACTGTCTGCGTATGCCTGTTATCGGCGAGCATCTTTTTCATGTATATGGTGACGCCGGTCGCATATGTATTCCCTCAGCCGAACAGCCAGTGGTCATCCGGCCCGATCGCACCGGAAGAAACTTTACTCTCCGGATCGAAACGACAGCTTCTGAAAGGCGAAATTGAGATTCGCTTCGAATCCGGTTCGATCGTCAATCTCAAAGCGCCTGCGATATTTACCATCCATGGCACAAATGAAATCTTCCTCAAGGAGGGAAAACTGGTTGCCGACGTCCCGAAATCAGGCCACGGATTCACTGTTGAGACGCGAACAGGAAGGATTGTCGACCTGGGAACCTCATTTTCCGTAAATGTCGGTGCTGAACTGAATACGGAAATCAAAGTTTATCGGGGCAAGGTCCAGGTCGCAGGTTCACGCGAGACGGATCGGCCTCGCGAGATTCTGGCAAATGAAGCAGTTCAGATCGATTCGGTGACGAATGCGATTCAATCCCGGGATTATACCAGCACTGATTTTATTCCGCTGATTGCGCGAGATTATGCGGTAGATCATTTTTCTGACAGCGTTATTTTTCAGGAGCAACTCCCGGATCAGATAGCCCGGGGAGAATTTCAGGTACTCGAACGGGACGGAGCGATTTTTCTGTTTCCTGAAAAACGCGATATTCTGCTCTCGAAAAATTTGCCTGTTTCGATTTCTCAACCTGGCGACTACCGGGCTGAAGAGCAGATTGAAAAAGAAACTGATTTTGTCCCCCGTGGCATGAAAGTCGATTGCTATCGTGTTTATTACGATCCCGCCAGCAACCATCATGACATGATTCAGGCTGAAGGAGTGGTTCACTTTCATCGTCCCATACTGGGTGTAATCACAACCAGGAACCGCTTATCCGAGACAGATGCTGTCTTGAACCACCTGTGTGCGGGTGGCGCATGTCCGCCTCTTCAACATCAGGAGATCGAAATCCGCGCCTCAAAAGATGGTACGCACCAGGACATTCTCAGTCTGTCGGAAGACCGCAAAACGCTTAAGTTTACTTTATTCACGGGGACCAGCTATGTTGACGAATTTCGAATTCTGGTTGCCAGCCCCTGATCATAAATCGGCAATATATTCTCCTTTACAGTTGATTATTTTCATTGTTAACACATTACATCTGATTCAAAGTCGCGGGTCACAAAACAAGCCATTATCTGCTGTCTATATCGATTGTTTATTCATCAGGAGTCATTTATGAAATCTCAACGACCCACCCGACGCTTCCGGGGCTTCACATTAATTGAATTACTTGTTGTGATTGCCATTATTGCAATTTTGATTGCCCTGCTGCTGCCAGCGGTCCAACAGGCGCGGGAAGCAGCACGACGGTCCCAATGCAAAAATAATCTGAAACAGATTGGTCTGGCGTTCCAGAACTATCACGACACATTTAACATGTTCCCTCCCGATTATGTTGACGAGCGGGGTTCAGGTGGAACACTTGCAGATAACGAAGGACATTGGGCCTGGAGCACAATGATCTTGCCGTATCTCGATCAGGCCCCCCTCTATAACCAGATGAACCCAGGCCCAATCACGCCCTCAACGGCTTTGAATGACGCAAACATCCGCACCAGCATGCAACAGCCACTCGCCGCATTTCGCTGTCCTTCCGATACCGGGCCCGCTCTGAATGGAAATGCCGGGCAGCAAATCCAGGCGGATAATGGAACGAATTATGGGCTTCCTGTGTCAAACTATGTCGCTTCCAATAACAACCGTACCTTGAGGCAGTCTCGTTCCTCGAACGGCGCCAATGGTGGTTCAGGTGCCACAGGCGCGTTCTGGCGCGACAGCAATTTACGGTTTCGCGATATCACAGACGGAGTGAGTAATACGATTCTGGTTGGAGAGCGGTCTTATAAAGTGGGTACCAGCGATTTTTATGCAGGAACTCTTTACGCGGCTCGTGAATTTGGTGGAACGAATGGACCGGAGCAGGCAAGTGGAAACCAGGGACTGATCGCCATCTTCGGCGGTTCGACCTATTCCATCAACCCGACCAATCCGTCAAACGTGTCGACTCGCCAGGCATACAGCAGTCAACACACCGGCGGAGCTCATTTCGGCCTCGGTGATGGAGCCGTACGGTTCATCAGCGAAAACATCAATTTAAATACGGACGATGCCGTCAACAGCACGTTGGAAAATTTAATTGGCGTTGCCGATGGTCAGATCATTGGTGAATTCTAATCTTCTCCTCGAATGTATTGTTACATCTGTTGCTGCGGATTCTTAATTCCACCCCGTCTTGTGTAGGTGGGTTGGGCGATGAACGACACTCGATTTTTCACCAATGACAGTCATCTATGGTTTTGCTGACAGAATAATCGTGTGAGATCTCTGCCCAAGGCAATGTATTGTATTAAAAGGATAATTTGTATGCCGCCCAGGATATTGAGTCCATGCACATTAAACTGCTTCGTCTTGTTGATATTAACAGGCTGCGCGAAATCCTCGGGCCCTGACCTCGCTGCTGTGAAAGGTCATGTCACGCTCGACGGTAAACCTGTCCCCAATGCACGGCTTGAGTTTTCTCCGTCGGAGGGGCGACCATCCGTTGGCACTACAAATGCCGAAGGCGTTTATGAATTACAATTCTCCATCGAAAAAGCGGGAGCAATGGTGGGGCCACACAAGGTGAAAATCACCACGGAACGTGCCACCACGGGAGGTGAAGGGGGTGAGCCGCTGGTGCCTGGCTCCAAAGAATTGATTCCGTCAGCTTACAACTCAAACAGCCAGCTTACCGCTGAGGTCACACCTGGTGAAAACATCATTGATTTCTCACTCCAAAGTCAACCCGACTGATGATAATCGATCCGAGACAGATGCTGATGAAAGCGGAACCAGCAATTTTTGCTAATTAACATAGCCGTCGTTATCTATTTATTAAAAGGAGATTCAAATGAAACCTCATTCTCAAGCAAGCCGCGTTCGCGGCTTCACCCTGATAGAATTACTTGTCGTAATTGCCATTATTGCCATCCTGATCGCCTTACTGCTCCCAGCCGTACAACAGGCACGTGAGGCTGCCCGACGATCACAATGCAAAAACAACCTCAAGCAGTTCGGGTTGGCGATGCATAATTATTCAGAGACTTACGGTATGCTCCCCAGCCTGAAAGGGGGCGCGGGAGGAGATGTTACGGGAGCCGGGCTGCTGGATACCGGTACCGGAAATCGCAGTTGGATGAGCGGGATCGTCTTTTTACTCCCCTTCCTCGATCAGGCACCTCTCTGGAATCAAATTACTGCACTACCCAGTCAGGGTGGCAGACCAAATGATCCTTCCAGCTTTCCCCAGCCTCATCTGAGCATCATGCTCTGCCCGTCATCGCCGGTGCCTCCACGTGCTGAAGGGGGACTGGCACAGCGCAGCTACTGCCTGAGCGTGGGAGATACGATTAATGATAACATTTCCTCGAAAAATCCGCGTGGGCCGTTCGGCTGGCTGTCGGACACTCGCATGCGTGATTTTATAGACGGAACCAGTAATACAATTCTGATGGCAGAACGGGAACTGGGAGGGACGGGGAATTATCTCGGTCGCGCCGCCGCGACGGTTGCCAGTCTGGATACCAATCCGGCAGCCTGCCTGGCGACTGTGACAGGAAATTCCTACAACGTGACAATGGACGGCCATCGCATGGGACAGCGCTGGGCGATTGCTGTTGTCGTTCGCAGCAGATACGCCGCGCCTGTGATGGTGAGTAGGTTATGATTCATGCTCTAATTCTCGCCGGTCTGGTGATCGGCAGTAGATTGCCTGTGCGGATCATTGCAATTAGGGGCATCGAATATCGAAAGACTTCTTTCTTCGAAATACTGGGGGGGCATCTTTGCGACTGGCAAACGCCACAAGCTACCGAATTGAACCGCCTCGGGCATGTGTCCTTTCAGAATGAGTGCCATCTTGTTTCTGTTGATCTTGAATAGCCCGGCCAGTTCCTGAATCGTCATCGGTTCAGTGAGTAGATTCTCTGGTATCCGTCGCGCTGCTGCTTCGCGTTCCTGTGGGCTCATATCCATTGCGTTAC
>NZ_CAXAVM010000131.1:0-20390 GCF_963972345.1 uncultured Gimesia sp.
TCGCAGCCGGAGCATTGATCAGGTTCTTCATCTCATAAGGATCATGCTGCATATCGTAGAGTTCATTCATCCCCTCCAGTTCATTGAATTGAATGTACTTCCAGCGCGGTGTGCGAACCGCTTTATATCCCATTTTGACCAGCCTCGGAAAGACGGTGTCACTGTTGTACTCCACCAGGAAGGACCGACGCCAGTTCTCCGGATGCTCTCCTTTCAGCAGGGGAACCAGGCTACGACCATCATACTGCTGATCGGTTTTGACCTGCGCCAGTTCCAGCATCGTCGGTGCCAGATCCACGCTGACAGCGAATTCATCAATCAGCGTGCCCGCTTTGATGAGCGGAGGATAACGCACCAGCAGAGGCACGCGTATCCCTTCTTCATAAGGCAGCCGTCGCTCGACACTCAATCCATGTTCGCCATACCAGTACCCGTGGTCGCTGGTGAAGACAAATACGGTGTTGTCAAGTTCTCCTTGCGACTCCAGCAGTTTGCAGAGCGAACCCACCCCTTCATCAATCCCGGCCAGCATCCGCAGGCGATCGCGGATGACTGCATCACTGGTTCCCGTCTTCTGACTTAACGGAGGCAGTCCCGGCACACTTCGTTTTAATGCCCGTTTGCCTTCCAGTGTATCCACCACATTCAAGCGGCGGGGAATCGCATCGTTGCTGTACAGTTTCTCGTGTCGTCTGGCAGGCAAAAATTTCGCCGCAGAAGGATCAGTAATGCTCCCATCGTCGCGTTGCGTCAGTTCCGGATGTAATGCCTTGTGCGCTATATACAGGCAGAACGGTTTCTCCCCCTGCTGCTTCACGAATTCATTCACCTTCTGGTTCAACACATCCGTTGTATGCCCCGTGAACTGAATCCGCTTGCCATTGATATTCAACGTCGGATCAAACGACATCCCCTGCCCCTTCATACTCACCCAGTGATCAAATCCGGGACGGGCCGTATCGTCGTTGCCCATATGCCATTTTCCCACATAAGCGGTCTCATAGCCGGCTTTCTGAAGTTCCTGGGGAAATGTCTTCAGCGTGTGACTGTGTTCGCTGCGATTAATGTTATCGAAAATCCCATGGTTGTGCGTGTACCGCCCCGTCAGCAGACAGGCCCGCACGGGAGAACAAAGGGGCGTCGAACAGAAAGCATTCCGGAAACGGGCTCCTTCGCGGGAAATCCGATCAATGTGTGGCGTCCGCACAAAGGGATGTCCCATGCACCCCAGTTCGTCCCAGCGAAGATCATCCACCAGAACCACAACCAGATTAGGCCGCGCGGGAGCTGTTTCGGCAGAAACTACATTCAGAGTCGAACAGACAATCAGACCACACCAGACCAGCATCGGCAGTGATACAAACCGGGGAAAACATTTCACGAATACTGCTCCTGGTTGTGATTCATTATTTATCGTCTGAACAATCTGAAGGCCACTTGAGACTTCAATGTATCAGAACGCATGGGTGAATCAAGTAAGTTAACAGCTTTGCTGAACCAGCGAACTGACCCGAAAGACACCTGGGCTCATCCACTCCAGAAACCAGCTCATCACAATCAAACTGTACATTTACACCAACATTCCCCTGCAGGTCGTGCCGGTTATATGGATTGCTCCCCCGGGAAGACCCTTGAAATCCCTGCTGCAGTTCGAAACGGAAGAACGGGTTTATCAAGTATAATCCGAAGAACCGATCAGAGAAGAGGATTCGTATTCTCTTAATCATAGCCAGGATCTCAGGATGAGACGGCGGTTTAACAATTTGGTCTGCCTCTGCTTTGCGGTGACGATTCTCGTACAGACGATCATTCCCTGCGCCGCCTGCTGCTGCCAGCACCATGAATGCAAATCGCATCCAGAGACAGCTCATTCCTGCCAGCAGCACAGGCACATTGATCCCGCATTAGAGTCGGCTCAGCAGAGCCCTGACTCACAGTGTCCGTTTTGTGTTTGCAGTGTAAAGCAGAATCTGGTCCTGACTCCCAGCCAGATACATCAGTTGCAAACGTTTCAATTACAGAACCTGAACCTGTTCTGTTCAAGCAGCCTGCAGATCATCGGCGATCAAACCAATGAAATCACCGTACACAGAATCTGGCTGCCGAATGAGGCCAACAGTAAGCAATGCTCCATCGTCACTTTCCTGGGGAGACAACTCATTTAATTCGAGCACCATTCCAGTGTGTCTCGATTGATATTCTTCTCTCCTGAAAAGTAACGATGCAAGGAATCTTCCATGATTCATTTACGACTGATCCGATTATGTATGGTCCTGCCCTGCTCATGCCTGGTCTCCTGCGCCCACTTCAGTGAGTCGCAGGTCTCTGATCACAAAACACCTGCCAGCATTGATGTTGTCCAGACGGAAGACAAGCCGCAAACATCAAAGCGATCGGCTCAGAAGCAAACCACAAAGTCAACGCGGCCCACTGAAACTCCGGAACCGAAAGTCGCAGACAGTCCTGTATCCCCACAACAGGAAGAGGACATCCTCATTCCGCTGGAAGACATCTTCCACGAAAACGATCAGCTGCTGCAGACCGGCTTTCAATCAAAAAGCACAACAATTCCTCCAGCGCCCGCAGCAGGATCGGGAACGGATTCACCGGCTGAACCGGATCTGATCGGCATGACCCTTGACCTGGAAAGCCTGCTGCAGATGGCGCTGGATTCCAACCCCACGCTCGCCGAAGCCACGGCGGTCGTCTATAAAGCGGAAGGTATCAAAACCCAGGTTGGTCTGCGTCCGAATCCCGTCATTGGTTATTCCGGTGTCGAAATCGGAGACGATGGCAGAGGCGGTCAGCAGGGAGCCTTCTTCAGCCAGACATACGTGCGAGGCAACAAGCTGCAACTCAACCAGGACGTCGCCCACCACGATGTGCAGTCGCTCTCCTGGGAACTGGAAGCCCAGCGGTTTCGCGTCACGAACGATGTGAAATCACAATTCTACGCCACCCTCGGTGCCCAGAAGCGGCTGGAAATCACATTGAAGCTGGAAAAAGTCGCCGAAGCCGGCGTCGAGATTGCTCAATCACTTTATAAAGCAGGCCAGGCCGCTCAACCCGATATCCTGCAGGCCGAAGTCCAGCTGGGTGAAGTCCGCATCCTGCGTCAGAATGCCGAATACGATCTTGAATCTGCAAAACAGCAGTTGGCGAGTCTCGTCGGCCATGATGACCTTTCCTACTATTCCTTCACCGGAAAACTTGACGTCGATACAGTCAAATGGGACTGGGACGAAGCTTACAGTAACCTCGTCACCAACAGCCCTGAAATTCAGGCGGCTTGTGCACGCGTCAATCGCGCCCGCGCCCAGATTTCCCGACAGGAAGTCCAGGCGATTCCGAACGTTCAAACCCAGATCGGCGCCGCCCATGACAACGCTACGGGGTCAGAGATTGCCAACGTTCAGATCGGCCTTCCCATCCCCATCTTCAACCGTAACCAGGGTAATATCGATACCGCCAATTCCGAATACCATCGTGCCGTCAAAGATGTGGAACGTCTGCAACTCTCTCTCAAAGTCGAACTCTCCAAAGCCTATCGCGACTATAAAAAAGCCCTGAAACAGGTCGAACGCTACCAGGCAGACATCCTGCCCCGCGCCCAGAAAAACCTCGATCTCACCACCCAGGGATACGAAAGTCAGCAGTTTGACTTCCTGCGGGTCTTAACCGCGCGTCGAACCTACTTCGAAACCAACATCAGCTATGTCAATTCACTCATCAGCCTCCGACAGTCCGAAGTCAGCGTGAACGGCATGGTCCTCTCCGGTGGTTTAAACGACGTCCGCGATATCTCGCAGGGAGTCGGTGGCACCAGCAACCGCGGACAGGCCCTCAGCGGTCAGTAGTCTCCGTTTATAATCTCCGCACGGCCAGGTCAACATATCAGACCTGGTCGTGAAGGTTCATCGCAATCTCTGTCTCCTCTCATCATCAAATCTGAAACACCTGCATAAACGGCACTGCTGAGAATCGGACCACCCCGACTGCTCAAACTCCCCTTGACGCCGCCGCGCCGTCGACGATAAGCGATGTTTTGAGTCGCGCGCGTGTCCAGTTTACAGTGCACCATAACACAAGCCACTTGTTCCAGGTCTTCACTACAAATGAGCTTGTTTTTTCCAGATTTGCACTGCTCGAAACCACACCCGTTCGTAATGGTACCCTGCGGGTCGCCGCACATCGCAGCCCTTCGCCACGGCACCACCACTGCACCGCCCTGTATCGGTCCGCTGTCAACCCGTATCGCCACATTGGATTGTACATCCCCCTTGACCTCCCCGCGCCCTTCCACAAAATAATCACCATGCAATGAAACGAGATACCAGATATCAGTCAACAAATGGAACAACATATTGAACTCCACAACCACAAACATAACTCAACATCCTCTCACACCACGGGTACCATCTTTCAGCTTGCCCGATCGAAGTTTGCAGAAACTGCAGCTAACACTGTTCGGCTAATTTAAATAAAGAAAAGGGTAGCCCCGAATGCAATTCGGGGTTGTCGCAGACAACAGGAAACTGTCAGGGCAGACACACAAATCAGAGCAACAAAACCAACCCTGTCGAAGTAGCGACTGTCTTGAAATTCAAGCTTTCATTACGTTTTCATTCCATTTTTTTCCTTCTTTGATCATGACATTGAGAATGATGAGCAGCTTCCGCATAGCTGCCACGAGAGCAACCATTTTAGGCTTTCCACTTTCGACGAGCCGTTTGTAGAACGCACTGATTTTGGGGTTATGTTTTTGGGCAACGACGGTGGGCATGTACAATCCTTTACGGATCCCGACCCGGCCTCCGCCGATCGTTCGTTTTCCTCTCATCGTGCCGCTATCCCGGTTGGTGGGCGCAACTCCCACTAACCGGGCAATCTGTTTCCGGTTCAGACTCCCCAGCTCCGGCAGTTCGGCAATGAGTAGAGCTACCGTTGTGGGGCCGATACCAGGTACCGATTGCAGGATGGCAGCTCGCTCCCGAGACTGCTCATCAGCGTAAATCAGTTGCCTCATTTTTTTCTCGATGACCTTGATCTGTTTTTGATAGGCACGGATCGACTGCTGAATCAGCTTGGCGATTTCCCTGTCCGCAGCAGAATCCAGGCGGTTCCTTTCCTGGATGATCATTTTACAGACCTGCTGTCTGCGAGAGCTGAAATCACGCATTTTCTGCTGGGCCTGTGTTAAAGGTGGGGTAATGCGCGGCTTCATCACCTGGGCAAATTCCATAATCGTACGGGCATCAATCTGATCGGTTTTCGCAAGTTGATTTTTGGCCCTGGCAAAATCCCGGATCTGCCTGGGGTTCACAACTGCCACGTCGAACTGATGTTTGTGCAGACAGGCAACAAGTTTGCGTTCCAGTCCCCCCGTTGCTTCGAGACAGTTCAGTTGCGGCTGTATTTCCTGAAGTACCTGCATGAACTTTTTGATATCGTTTGGTGTATAATCATAAGTGACTCCTTTAGAAAGATGTGAGAAAGAGACATCAAATTTAAATTTCGCGATATCGATTCCGACGAAGACTGTGTTATGCTGTTGCATGTTAAGACCCTTCCTTGCTGATACGAGCTGGTGTTGTGACACCGCTCAGGCGACTGTACGGGTTAAGGCATGAAGAAGCGAGTGGCGATCAAGCTACGAATCGGTCTCGAAGACCAGGGGCGGCCACGATCTGACACTCGCCGCCATTAGTTCCCGCCTTTAAAGGCGGGAACTAATGGCTTTGTTTACCTATCAGAACAAAGAGCTCCAGACAGTCAATAGTAAGATACAAGGGGCGGCCCCATGTGTCCGCCCGCCTGGCGAGTATCAACCTGTTTCACATCACAGTGGGAACAGAATGAAACATTCCCATCAGAATTTCCAACCACGAAAAACACAAAACCACCCATAAGAAAAATTGGGTAAGCCCGAATGCAATTCTGGCCGAGCAGTGCGAGCAGGAGGTCGCAGCTCCCACGTTTAATCCAGAACCAGGCCCCCCCTTCGGCACGGCCGGACAAGCCGGCCATGGCACCCGGAAACACCTCTATTATTTGCAATGCCTCCTGCAAAACCAGAAGTTGGGATGGCACCGTTGGCTTGCCCAACGGTGAAGGTGATCACGTCTTCTTACCCGGTTCACAAAGCATTATAAAAGAAGTGTCCCACTCCCCGCAGATGAAAATTCCGAACCACTGAAAGATGAAAAGCGGGTTCAAAAAGGCGTCATCACTATTCACAGGAGAGTGTGCAGATGAGCCGCAGGTCCTTAGACCCGGTTCGTATCCCGACCGAACTTTGCAGAAACCGCGGCTAACGCCGTTCGGCTAATTTCAATAAATAAAGGGTAGCCCCGAATGCAATTCGGGGTTGTCGCAGACAACAGGAAACTGTCAGGGCAATCACACAATTCAGAACAACAAAACCAATCCTGTCGAAGTCGGGTGCGGACCATCTCGGGCAACGTGTCATGCCTGGTCTGATAAGACACTATGCCAGCAAACGCTTGATGAGTTCCAGCAGTTCTTCCTTACGGACGGCGGTCTGAGTCCCTGTCGCCATGTCTTTCACCTGCCATTCCTGTTTTTCAAATTCATCATCGCCGGCGACAATCACGATTTTGAAACCGTGACGGTTTGCGTATTTGAACTGTTTCTTAATGGCTTTCGTGTCCGGGTAGACTTCGACGTTGAAACCATACATTCTGAGATCCCGGGCTAATCTGAGATACTCGGGGGTATGTCTGGCGTCCATCTGGGTCACCAGAATCGGGGCGGGAGTCGAAATCTCGTCCAGCAGATTCAGTTCCTGCATGGCTGCCAGCAGGCGGTCCAGACCGAGGCTGGCGCCAACACCAGGCAGTTGCTGAGTGGTAAACAGTTCGGCAAGGTTGTCGTAACGCCCCCCCGAACAGACACTGCCAATCCCAGGCAGCTGGTTCAGAAACGTTTCGTAGATCGTCCCCGTGTAATAATCGAGGCCCCGCGCAATCGAGGGATCCAGGACAATCCGCTCGCCGGCGATACCTGCTTTATCGACGGCGTCAAAGACTTCCCGCAGATAAGCGACCCCCTGCTCTCCACATTCATTACCCGCCAGCTGTTTCTCCAGCGAATTGAGAATTTCAGCTGTGGACCCTTTTACGGTGGTCAGGGAAATCACTTTTTCTGCCTGTGTTTGAGAGAGCTTCCCCTGCTCCTGCATTTCTTTGATGACGGCGTCGGCGCCAATCTTCGGCAGCTTATCAAGGGCTCTGAGCACTTCCGCCGCGCGTGACTGGAGATCAAGGCTTTCCAGCAGACCGTTTAAAATTTTGCGATTATTGATATGAATCGTAAAATCGGAGAAGCCGATCTTCACCATCAGGTCATGAATGACAAACAGGGTTTCGATATCCGCAGAATTGGATGTGGTGCCAATGGTATCGAAATCACACTGAACGAACTCGCGATAGCGGCCTTTTTGGGGATTTTCACCACGCCAGACTGTACCGACATGATAGCGCTTGAACGGCGTTCCCAGTTCGCCGATATTCTGCGCGGCAAAGCGGGCAAAGGGTACCGTCAGGTCAAACCGCATGGCGACGTCGCGTCCCCCCTGTTCGAACCGGAACATCTGCTTATCCGATTCAGTGCCCCCTTTCCCCGTCAGGATTTCCGTGTATTCCAGGGCTGGCGTGTCGATGGGACTGAAGCCATAGCTGCGATAGACGGATTTGGCTGTTTCAATCAGTTGTTCACGGGGAATCATGGCCGCGGGAAGGTAATCTCGAAACCCTTTGAGAGTCTTTGGTTCAATTAAGTCTTTTTTCACTGTCGTTCTACCGAAATGGATAGCAGCTGAGCTGGTTACTGCCTGGAGGATAAAGAAAAAGCGATTGATGTCTGCTTTGTCAGTTAAATATGGACAATCGGAAGTTTCTGGTGGGGCGTTTCAGCAGCCGTTTTTTTCTTCTTTTTCGTCTTTTTAGGGGGCAGGACGGCATGGGCATATTCCCAGATCTGTTCCGGGGTTTCGAACAGGCGGTCGTACGTGCCATCATTATCGTATTCGCAATCATCCGTGGTATAGCTGCGACAGATTTTGGGACGGTCTTCGTAATTTCCACAACGATAGTCTTCCAGCAGATATTTACAGTCTCCATAGACCATCAGGAACCAGACATCCTCGTCGACAAAAATTGCGCAGCTGCCATGCATGACATACCAGCGCATGTGGTCGTAGTCTTCCCAGGTCTCGGGGGTTTCGATCGGCAGAGCGAAATATCGACAGCAGCGAGCCGTGCAGTAACTGCACAAAACTTCGCCCGGTTTGAGTTCGCTTCGTTTGACTGTCACGGTTGACATAATTCGGTTACCTCTGGTGAAGAGTTCGCTGGCAGAAAACGGTACAGAAGCGCCGGCTTTAAGTAATACACATTCACGACACTGTCAGAAAATCAGAAACTTCTGGTACGGTTTACTTTATGACAGGGTAATCGGTATCGGGAAAAACGCAACAATGAGAGGGTGTCCCGTTTGACTGTCGTGTCTCCCCGGCCGATGGGAACGAGTATAATAGATTGCGAGACGCGATGGTTAAATGGGATGCGCTCTGGAAATACACAAAAAACAGGGAAGCAGTGATTCTGAACCAGTTTCTATTCTGTGTGTTTTATAAGCTATTCTGGTACAGATTGCACGGAAACAGGAGAGGGAAAGTGCAGGAAATCAAACAGTTGCGGGCCAGTTTTTCAGGAGATTGTTCAGCTGGCGTCACTGTTTAAAATCTATCGACCGGAGTAATTGCTCGCTTTTTATCGGTTTTATTGATTATCCAGACATGATAAGTCGTATAATCTCGGTTTCTGCTTGACCCTGATTTACAGAGGGGCCTATCATTAAATAAAAGGCCTGATTGACTTTTTGCCGCATTTCAGTCTCTTTGGATAGATCTTTTCGGGATCTGTGCGAATAATTGATACGAGCAGATTTATTTTCGATCTCAAGTTGCTGAACGTCGATGTTAGAAACAGGGCATCATTGCAGATATCTCCCGCAGGCTGAGCGTAGAAATTGAAACTGAGAAAGCGATCGCAACGACCGAAGATCAGCTTTTCCAAATATGAAACTAGAGTACGAGAGAGAATCTCGTCTGATTCCAGCAAGGTTCAATACAGATGCATAAATCCGGAGTAATCCTGGTCTGGTTTGTCGCCATCGCGACAGTAGGAGCAGTTCTGCTGACATCCAAGATGCTGGATGTCCGGGGGAGCTGGCTCAAAGTTGTTGAAAAGAATAAAACACAGATTCAGAAGAACTCGGCAGAAATCGAGGCCAGGGAAAAAGAACGTCAACAGCTTCTCAGTGAGTTAACCCGGACCATGCTGGGCTGGGATCGATACTGGGATGCGGAAGTGAGCGTTGAGAATGCACAGACCGGTGTGGTACGTGTGAGGCTGAATAATAATCAGGCTCTGGGTGGCGATATGTCAGCCGAAGCAGCAGCGACACAGGTTTTCTACGCGTTTCAGCCAGATCCCGCGAATCCGAATGGTTCCCGCTTTGTCGGCACCTTTCGCTTCGTGCCCAATACCCGGGACGCACTGGTACCAGTGAATCCTCCCCTGCCCGGAGAAGTCGCTACCTGGAAAAACGGTGTCTGGCGATTGAGGGAACTGGTTCCGCTCAATTATATCAATACGCTGAGAAACCTGCGGGATGAACTGGTACAAAGCGAAGAGCAATTTCAGTTGAAGCAGGATCGCCTGGAGGACCTGAATCGTCTGCTGGCGGCTGCGAAAGAGCGGCTGGAAACCCGGGTAAGCGAATTGCTCGGTTCTGAAACTGCTCCCCAGGATGAAGTCCTGCCTGTCGAAGTCCGCAAAGGTCTGGTCGCTGGTCTGGAAGTAGAAGAACAGGAACGCAACCAGGAATTTGTTGAAACAGATCAGTTGCGTCGTGATCTGATTAAGATTTACCAGAAACAGCTGGAACTGATTGACGAAGTCAGCAAACTCAGCAATCAGCTTCCCAAACCCAAATCATGATCTCATAGATGAGTGGGGGTGAAATTACTCCCCACCCGCATGGATGGCAGGCGTCTCCTCTGCAGACGTCCGGAATTACGAACTGACACATAAGGATAAGTTGGGCAATGGGGATTGAGAGCCGGGATTACCTGCGGCATGAAAGTGGTGGGGGGAATTACCGCTCATTTGGAGCCCCTTCTGGTGGCTGGGCCATCAAGTACATCCTGATTGCGAACATCGCTGTCTTTCTGATTGAGTTGGCCTCGCCGAACATTCTTAACTTTCTGGCCTTGAATCGTGAAACGATTTTCTCCGGTTTTCAGATCTGGCGCCTGCTGACCTATGGATTCTGTCACGCTCTGGAACCGCTCACGCATATTGTGTTCAATATGTTTGTGCTCTGGATGTTTGGCCGGGCGGTGGAACCGATTCTGGGATCCCGCGAGTTTCTGGTCTTTTACCTGACGTCAATCATGATCAGTGGCCTGTGTCATATCGGTATCAGTCCCAATCCGGTGATTGGCGCTTCGGGTGGAGTGATGGCGGTTGTCTTTCTGACGGCCATGTACTTCCCCCGCATGACGGTTTTGCTGTTTTTTGTAATCCCCATCGAGCTGCGCTGGCTGGCTGTCTTGTACGCGGCCGTTGACCTGTTCGGCTTCATTAACCCTGGTGGTGACCCTGTGGCGCATGTGGCCCACCTGGGAGGGGCCGCCTTTGGGGTAGCCTACAAATATTATGGCTGGAATCTGACTCACCTGTTCGACAGCAAATGGAGTCGTTTCCAGGTGAACCGCTCCGTCAGAAAAAAGAAGCTCAAGGTTTATACCGAAGAAGACTCTCATCTTTCCAAAGCAAGCCTGGATGAGCGGGTGGATGCGATTCTGGAAAAGATCAGTCGTGAAGGTGAATCAAATCTCACCGATCAGGAACGGGCTCTGCTCAAAGAAGCCAGTAACAAATATAAAAAACGGTGACGGCAAAGCGTCGATTTGCATTTGTCGGGATCAACTGTCTGCTGCCACAGTCAATTTGGAGTCCGGGAATCAATCATGCCGCAATCCCATTTTCAAGAGCTGATACAACGCACTCGTGCCGGTGATCGGGCTGCTGAAAATGAACTGCTGCAAAAATGCCGATCCTATATCTCTCTGATTGCCCGGGCCCAAATCGAAGGCTGGATGCGCACGAAGGTCGATGCCTCCGACCTGGTGCAACAGACGTTACTGGAAGCGCACCAGGGCCTTGATCAATTCAAGGGGGACACCGAGGCGGAATGGCTGTGCTGGTTACGGGGGATCCTGAAGCACAATACACTGGACTTTGCCCGAAGATACCAGGGGGCTGCCAAACGCGATGTGAAGCGGGAGTTTTCACTCGATCAGTATGCATCTGCTTCACGGTCCACTGCACAGAAATGGGAGCTGAAAGATTCCACCGAAACCCCCAGTCGAATCCTGTTGAATCGTGAACAGGAAATTCTGATGGCGGATGCGGTCTCTGAACTTCCGGAAGATTATCAGGAAGTCATCATGCTGCGGAATCTGCAACGGCTTTCATTTAAGCAGGTCGCGGAGAGAATGAACCGCAGTCCGGGGGCTGTCCAGATGCTCTGGCTCAGAGCGTTAAACTAGCTGCAGGAACGATTGGAACGTGGTTAAGTCAGAACTTGTCTGCTGGAACAGACACATAGAGAGAGTATCAAACTGTGACGAACGAACAGGAACAATCGCCTGAGTCTGTGATTGAAGTACTGAATCAATATGTGGATTACCTGCAGAACAGCGACCAGGAAAGCTGTCATGGTTTACGGGCCGTGAACCCGGAATTAAAGCCGCTGATGGCATGCCTGGATTCGCTGGAGCAACTTGCTCCCGGCGGGGAAGAACACGATCTGCCCCCGGTATCTCTGGGACCTGATGATGCGACCCTGCTCCACGGTACCAGCGCTTCGCGCCAGACTGTTACTGCCCGGGTGACTGAGTTCGGCAACTATGAACTGCTGGAAGAGCTCGGACGCGGGGGGATGGGAATCGTCTATAAGGCCCGCCAGAAAGACCTGAACCGGATCGTTGCCTTAAAGACGATTTTAAGTCACCAGTTTGCATCAGAAGATGAGGTGCGTCGGTTTTACCTGGAGGCTCGGGCGGCGGGACGGTTACAGCACGCCCATATCATTTCGATCCATGAAGTCGGTCAGCACCTGGGGCAGCATTACTTCACCATGGATTTTATTCCCGGGGGTTCGCTGGCGAATTCCCGCCTCGAGTTTCTGAACCAGGCGGCAGGCAAGGATTACTACAGGACTGCCTCGCTGATGCAGCAGGTTACGAAAGCCGTTGAATATCTGCATTCCAGGGAGATCATCCATCGTGACCTGAAACCTTCCAACATCCTGATTGATGATCAGGGGATTGCCTATGTAACTGATTTCGGGCTTGCCAAGGTATTTGAGGCCCGGCAACTGGATGGCGAACAGGAAGCCCACACTCAGAGCGGGATGATTATTGGTACGCCCGGATACATGTCTCCTGAGCAGGCGGCGGGACAGTCAGGTGAAATTTCGCCCCGGAGTGATATCTTCAGCCTGGGGATCATTTTGTATGAACTGTTGACGGGAGTCTCTCCCTTTAAACAGCCGAGCCCGCTGGATTCTCTGGTAGCAGTGATTGAAGGAGAGCCCCCCCTGCCTCGCATACAAAATGCGACGATCCCGGAGCCTCTGGAGTTGATCTGTCTGAAGTGTCTGGAAAAAGATCCCGCAGCCCGGTATCAGAGTGCGCAAGAGCTGGCGGATGATCTCGAGCGGTTTATCGCGGGGGAGCCCGTTTTGGCTCAGCCGGCAAATTTTCGGCAGCAGTTTCAGCGCTGGTTCCGCCGACAGCCGGCCCTGGTTTCACGATTATCTGCCATTGTCCTGGCGAGTGGAATTATTCAGACCGTGTATTCGACTCAAGGGATCGATTTGAATTACCACCTGAAGATCATGACCCTGTTTGCGCTCTGGGCCACTCTGGCGCTGTTTTTTCAATGGGCCCTTGATCATTTGAAAAACAAGATCAAAGTCCGTTTCTGCTGGTCGGCTGCAGATGTGTCACTGTTAACCGGCTTGCTGATTCTCGCTGATGCGCCCATCGGAATCCTGTTGATAGGCTATCCCATGCTGATCGTTTCGTCCGGTCTGTTTTTCTATGTGCGGCTGGTCCTGTTTACCACGGTGCTGTCCCTGCTTGCGGTCGCTGTCCTGGTACTGATCAGGCCTGAACTGACTGTGCTCTGGCAGTATCCGGTGATTTACAGCATGGTGCTGGCGATCCTGGGGCTGATTACCGCTTACCAGATCTACCGGGTCAGAGTGCTCAGCCGTTATTATGAACTGAAGAGACCAGGACGATAGGAATGCGGTGCTTCCTCAGGCAGCCTGGGAATCTCGCTGGGCATTCTGGCGTGTGATCAGTCGATATAATGCCTGCCAGGCACGGGTGACATCCAGTTCGTCCATGCAGCACAGATTTTGTGGCCCCCGTTTGGGACAGCGTTTCTGGTAACTGGCGGCGCAATCAACGTTCGTGGAGACAAGTTCATGCTGGTCACCGGGAGGTCCGGAGCGGAGTGAACTCGTGCAGGTGAAGATCCCCGTGACCGGCGTTCCCAGTCCGGCGGCCAGGTGCATCGGGCCGGAATCATTGGTGAGTAAGTAATTGGTTTCCATCAATAATGCTGCTAACTGTTTCAGGGTGGTCTGCCCTGCCAGGTTGAGTACACGGCCTGTCGGCACAAACTTATGCAGCAGCTTTTCAATCTGACTGGTCAAGGGGCGCTCGTCAGTCGTGCCTACCAGAACAATGTTGCAGCGGAAGTGGCGGATTGCTTTGGCACCGACGGCAGCGAAGCTCTCCGGGGGCCAGCGTTTGGTAATCCATTGCGCTCCCGCATGAATTGCCAGTGTCGGGCAGGATTTCGCTCCGGCAGAGAGGATATCCCGCGCCCAGGCTTTGTCGGCATCACTGATAAATATCTGGGTATCCCGACCGGTTTCTTCCGTCCCAAAAGCATCTGCCACATTCCAGTATTTCTGGTATGCGGGAACAGTGCGGCTCGTTTCCGGAATGGTCAGGTTGTAAGCCAGATGGGAACCTTCTCGGGATGATTCCATACCGATGCGCCACGGGGCGCGTGTCGCAGCGGTCATGACGCCGGTTCTCAGCAATCCCTGCAGATCAAGCGCGAGATCAAACTGTCGCTGTTTGAGATCTTTCAGGAAATTCCACCAGTAACGGACAGAGCTGTTTCTATTGAAAGGGATGATTTCATCAATGAGCGGATGCCCTTCCAGCAGATTGGCGAAACTGTCACGAATCACCCACGAAATTTGCGCTGCTGGAAATCGTGCTTTGAGTGCTGGCAGGATCGGAAGTGACTGCACGACATCTCCCAGGGCGCTGGGTTTGAGGATGCAGATGCGACCGGCTTCAATCTGATTCATTTGAGATAAAGTATTATGCGGTGAATTCATCGATAAATTTTGATCAGTTGATACGACAGGAAGATAGTAAAACAGCGCCAAAGCCAACAGGCGCGGCATCATACTGCCAGAGGCAGAAATGAGGCAAGATCAGCTTTTCAATTCCGCTCCAATATCCCAGGTCACAGACAGGACCTGTTTCCTCTCAAAATGATGAAAATCAGCTGTTTTTTGAGAATCAGCGAAACCGAATGCCGCGCTGTGAGTTTAATCTGAAGTAATATGCATCTGCCGCAAAAGGTGGGTTTTGCCTGTTTTAACTTGAGGAGATACATTAATGAATGTCCAACCAGTACTGGTATCCGCTTTTATCCTGGCTGTGGTCAGTTTTTCCGGAACGACCGGCTTACAGGCAGAAGCAGAAATAAAGGGGGAGCGTCCCGATCGAGCAGAAATCCTCAAAAAGTTTGATAAAGACGGCGATGGTAAGTTGAGTGAAGCAGAGCGATCTGCCGCTCGCGAAGCCCGCGCCAACAAAGGGGAAAAAGGCCCTGGTGGCAAAGGGAAAACTGGTTTTAACCGGGAAGAATTTCTCAAAAAATTCGATAAGAATGGAGATGGGAAACTGGATGAAACCGAACGCCAGGCTGCCCAGGCAGCACGTGGGAAAATGGGGCAGAATGGACCGCGGATGAGTCGCGAAGAGATGGTCAAAAAATTTGACAAAGACGGCGATGGAAAACTGAGTGAATCAGAACGTCAGGCAGCCCGCAAAGCGATGGGGGGACGACCGGGGATCAATCGGGAAGCGCTGATGAAAAAGTTCGACAAGAACGGAGATGGCAAACTCGATGAAACGGAGCGTCAGGCAGCCAAGGCAGCCATGATGAAAAACCGCGGAGATAAAGGGGCTGGCAAAGGCGCAGGCCAAGGTCCTAAAAGAACCGGCGGAAAAAAGAAGAAGTCTAATTAATCAGTTCGTCAAACATGACTGTGGTTCCACTGACTTAACAGTGATGTGAACGGAAAAGCTGGCTGGGTCAATCTCAGTCAGCTTTTTTTTTAATTTGATCGTTCAGGCTTCCGAAACGATTTCTTTATCGAAATAGTTCGTTCCCATGCCCGCGTCGATGACGATGCCCTGGGAATTGATCCCAGAAGAACGCGGGCTGAGCAGAAAGGCAACGGTATTGGCGACTTCACTGGTCTGGACGGCTGATTTTCGCAGGGTGGCTTTTTCTGCGAACAGGTAGCTGTCTACATATCCGGGAATCCCGGCAGATGCCGATGTTTTGAGTAATCCCGGACAGACCGCATTAAACCGCACCTGGGAAAAATTGGAAAACGACTTTGCCAGAAAGCAGATGGAAGAGTCCAGCGCCGCTTTCACAGGCGCCATATATCCATAGTTCTCTGCAGCCATCCGTGTGGTGGAGATCGAGATGGTGACGACACTCCCCTGCTTCGGGTCGATGAGCTCCTTGAACGCATTGGAGACGGCGGTCAGAGAGAAACAGGAAATGTCAACTGCCTGCAGAAAGGCCGCCCGCGGAGTTTCATGAAACGGAAGCCAGCCCGCGGAATAGTCTGCAAACGCGATCGAATGTACCAGGCCGTGAATGAGTTCGTATTTCTGACCGATTTCGATCGCCAGCTGATCAATCTGTTCCTGGTGTTCTACATCACAGACATAGATCGGAGCGTGTGCCAACAGTTTCGCCAGCGATTCCTTCCGTGCTTCAGAACGTACTATATAGATGACTTCTGCCCCGGCCTGTTCCAGGACTTGCCCCGTCTGAAATGCCACACTTTTTCGGTTAGCAACTCCAAAAACCAGTATTCGTTTGCCTGCCAGTTGCAAAAAATCCATTTACTTCTTCCAGAGAGCGATATATCTAAACAAAACGTGATTCAACGAGGGTTCACTCTGACAAATTTTCTTTTTTTTCGCAATGTGGAAGGGATTGTCGCTCTCAGATATGTCGTAATTCGCAATAATAAAAATACTTTCATCTGTAATGAGAATCCTGTCGGGGCTGATACTGCCTCCTGAAGGTCAAATCCATGTTCAAGTCGCGTGCTTCAATGAAATCTCTGTCTCTGCTGTGTCGTTCATTAAGTACGATGCTGGAGTCAGGGGTCTCGATCGTCAAATCATTTCAGCTGGCGGGAAAAAAGCTGGGAGATCATCGTCTGCAGCAGTCCGTGAGTGAAATTGTCGTTGAACTCAAATCAGGAAATGATGTGACCTCTGCACTAGAGAAGCAGGGAAGTTATTATCCGGAACTGATGGTGAATATGATCAACGTCGCCGAACAGAGTGGCGGACTGCCTGAGGTTCTGAAGGCACTGGCGGATCATTACGATAATCTGGTGCAGATGCGAAAAAATTTCCTGCGGATGATCGCCTGGCCGGTATTTCAGTTTGTGGTGGCGCTGCTGGTCATCGCTTTGATGATCCTGATTCTCGGTTTGATCGCTCAGGGAGGTGCCCCGATTGATATACTGGGGCTCGGGTTAGCCGGACCTTCGGGAGCCATCATCTGGCTGACCTGTACCTTCGGTTCGCTGTTTGCGCTGTATGTGTTGTATCAGATTCTGGATCGGATGTTCGGTGGGAAACGTTATTTCCACAGTCTCTTTCTGAAAATTCCCGTGCTGGGCAATTGCATGCGATCTTTCGCGATCGCCCGGTTTTCCTGGGCGTTTGCACTGACTCAACAGGCAGGGATGAATATTCTGGATTCCATGGAGGCCAGCCTGAAAGCGACAGGCAACGGTGCCTTTATCGCTGCCATTCCCGAGGTCAATGCGGCAATCAATGATGGCGAGCAACTGGCAGATGCGCTGGCGGATACCCGATTGTTTACAGAGGAATATATCCACATGGTGGATGTCGGGGAAACGTCGGGAACGGTGCCAGAAACTCTGGAGAGATTAAGTCCGCAGTTTCAGCAGGATGCCCAGCGAAGTCTGACGGCGTTGGCTGCGGTGTTCGGCTGGCTGGTCTGGGCGCTGGTGGCTGCATTTATCATCTTTGTTGTCTTCCGCATCGCTTTCTGGTATCTGGGGATATTGAATGATGCGCTCAAGCACGTTTAACGACTGTTCGAGCGACGAATTGCTTCGATTCTTCCAGTAAACAGAAATACTCCCGTGTCTCATTTTCATTTTGAACTGCTCCATACGGATTCTAAAACTTCAGCCCGTGCGGGGCGGTGGCATACTCCCCACGGAATCGTAGATACCCCTGCTTTCATGCCCGTGGGTACACTGGCCTCGGTCAAGGGTTTACTGCCTGAGCAGCTGAAACAGGTGGGAACCCAGCAGGTATTGGCGAATACCTATCATCTGGCCCTGCGTCCGGGAGCCGAGATCGTGGCTGAGATGGGAGGCCTGCACGAATTCATGAACTGGCACGGGCCCATTCTGACAGACAGCGGTGGTTTTCAGGTGTTCAGTCTGGCGCAGCTCACGAAAATGGATGACCATCAGGTTGTGTTCCGTTCGCATATCGATGGAAGTCTGTTTGAACTTTCTCCTGAGAAAGCAGTGAAAATTCAGGAGCAACTCGGAGCTGACTGTATCATGTGTCTGGATGAATGCCCGCCGCATGATGTGTCACCGGATAAAATGCAGGACGCCGTCGATCGGACAACCAAGTGGGCCGCCCGCTGTCGGGATGCACAGCAACGTGATGATCAGGCTCTGTTCGGGATTGTTCAGGGGGGCACAAATCAGAAAATGCGGGAACGCTCAGCGGAGGGTTTACTGCCCCTGGAGTTCCCCGGTTACGCAATTGGCGGGTTGAGCGTCGGAGAAAAACCAGAGGATATGTACTCCACGCTCGATTTTACCACGCCGATGCTGCCTGTGGAGAAGCCGCGCTATCTGATGGGAGTCGGGCGGCCTTCCGACCTGATCGAAGCAATTATCAGGGGAGTGGATCTGTTTGATTGTGTGATGCCGACCCGCAATGGCAGGAACGGGATGGCGTTTACCAGCCAGGGACGGGTGAATTTACGAAATCAGAAACACGCCCGGGACCCCGGTCCGCTGGATCCTGAGATAGATTCTCCCGGCTCCCGGGACTTTAGTCGGGCTTATTTGAGGCATTTATTCATGTCTCGGGAGATGCTGGGCCCCATTTTGATCTCCCTGCATAATATCGCTTTTTATCAGAAACTGGTGCGGGATCTGCGTCAGGCGATTCTCAATGATCAAGTTGAGGAGTTTCGGGCGGTTCACCTTGCCCGCTGGAACGCATCTTTCTAAGATACAGCTTACTTCATTTCAGGATAACTCCTGAAATTGTTTAGGTTTGGGCCAAATCATTCACAGCGACGAGAGTTTTCAGGCAGTGAATTTACTGCGAAATGTTGACCCCGGCAGGATGTAGGTTTTTCCTAAGTACAGTCAATCAGTTAATTTAAGAAGTGAATCCAGCATCCCTGGAAGAGAACTTAATGAACAATCTACTTGAAACCCTCTATCTATTTGCACAAGACGCGCCGGTAAAAGAAGGACCAGCGGCCTCTCCGTTCCTGCAGTTTCTGCCTTTGATTGCCATCGTCATTTTTTTCTACTTCATCATGTTTCGTCCTCAGCAGAAAGAACGGGCCAAACGTGAGGCGGCTCTGGGGCAACTGAAGAAAAATGACCGGGTGGTGACGATCGGTGGAATCATTGGTACGATTGCCAATATTGCAGAGCAAGAGCAGGAAGTCACTTTGAAAGTCGATGATAATTTGAAAATCAAAGTCCGTCGCAGTGCGATTCAGGGGCTCTATCAGGTTGAAACCAAAGAGACTACCAGTTAGTTTCCAGGGTATAGGACAGATCGTCAGTATCTGGCTCGAAGCAGCCAGCTTAAATCTTTAGCGCCGAATGAATCGGCCCATACAAAACAGTATCGTTTCAGGACTAATTGAATGACAGGGATTGATTTTCACTCAGCAGGTTTATTCGCTGCGGAAGTGACTGAAAAAACGCCATCAAGTGTCTCAGGCTGGACTATCTTATTGATTATTCTTGCCGTATTTGTAGTTCCTTTCGCGTTGGGGGTGTTCATTGCCAATGCCCTCAAAATGAAAGACTATGCAAAGAAAATTGGCATCGTCCTGTTTACGGCTGTGATCGCCGCGACCCCCTTTGTCTGGCAGGTAACACACGGTCATGACTGGCGCGATGCCATTCGCCTGGGGATTGACCTTGCCGGCGGTTCGAACATGGTCTTCGAAGTTGACGAATCACGGAGTGAAAAAGAACTTTCGAACGAAGTGATGGACCAGATGGTCGGTGCGATTGGTCGACGTATCAATCCTTCAGGAACAGAAGAAGTGACTGTTCGCAAAGTCGGTCAGAACCGGATCGAGGTGATTGTTCCTGGTGCGGACTCAGAAGACGTCCAGAGAATCAAATCACTGATTACCCGTCTGGGAAGCCTGGAATTCGCGATCGTTGCCAATCGTAGAGACCGCGAGCATGCAGACGCTGTGGCACGCGCCCTGGAGAATCCCGAGAAAAAAGACATTCGCGATAAAGAAGGACGTGTGATCGCCAGCTGGCGCGAAGTCAAAGGCGAGGACAACTACGAAGGCGTAGATCAGATCGTGGCCCGTCCTTTTACCCGGGAAGATGGTACCCAGGGTGAAGAAGTTCTGATTCTGATCGAACCCAATGAGGATCGCCGTGTGACCGGGAAATACCTGGTACGCGCCAGTCAGACCACCGACCAGAATGGTGCTCCTGCAGTTCGTTTTGTGTTCAACGCAAAAGGGGGAAGCCTCTTCGGGCAGTTGACTTCTAAGAATCGTCCCAGTAAAGACGGATTTGAACGGCACCTGGCTGTTCTGCTGGACGGCAAGGTTCAGTCAGCTCCCAGTATTCGCGATACGATCAGCACCGAAGGGATTATT
>NZ_CAXAVM010000132.1:0-20093 GCF_963972345.1 uncultured Gimesia sp.
GATAGCTGATAAGGATTCTTGGTTTACCTATTACTTCTGGCTGGATGACTCGCTGGCTCCGGATTATGCCCGCACGGTCGATATTCACCGTAAGCCCGGCTACGACCCGGTCGAATTGTTTGTTGACCCCACCATCAGGTTCCCCAAGCTGCGAATCGCACGTCGGCTGGCCCGAAAATTTCTGGGCTTTCGTTACTACATGGATCTGACCAGTCTTGATGCCTCTCTTGTTAAAGGCAGTCATGGTCGCTTACCAACGCCTGGAAAAGAAAACGCAGAAGCCCCTGTATTTATCTGCTCATCCAAAGCGATTGAGCGTGATGAAATTCCGATGACAGCGGTCAAAGATATGTTGCTGGAACTGCAGTTTGGCAAATAGGACCCGTCTCTGGTAAGTCAAACCTGAGAAAGAAAATCCGAGTATTAAATTTCTGGTTCCCGCGTTTAATTATTCTTTGGTCCCAGAACTGGTAGATGCCCCAGTTTTACAAAATCGGCATTGACTCAAATCAGGGTTCTGATGATGATGCCGCAGCCTGTAGTGGCAGCAAATTGCATTTACAGATCCGGACTTAAATCATTATCTGAAACGCCTGTATTTATGTCATATCATTTAATCAACACCATTCAAAAATTAGGCCATCCTAAAATTCTGGTTCTAGGCGATCTGATACTGGACCGCTATACCTGGGGAAACGCGGAACGCATCAGTCAGGAAGCTCCTGTCATCCTCTTGCGTGAAGATACTCAGGAGGTTCGACTGGGCGGTGCGGCAAATGTCGCCAATATGCTGATTGGACTGGAAGCGGAAGTAACCATGGCGGGTGTCACGGGCATCGATCTGGATGGGGTCGTGATCAGGGAAGCACTCGAAAAGTGTGGCGTAAACTGCTCAGCAGTCATTGCTGATCCGAGTCGTCCGACTACCGTGAAACAGCGTTTCATGGGACGTGCTCAGCAGAGGCATCCACACCAGATTCTGCGAGTCGATCGTGAAGTGAACACACCCCTCGACCAGGCAACTTCAGAAACATTGCTTAATGCGATTCTGCCACTAATTTCAGAACATCAGGCGATTCTGGTCAGTGATTATGCCAAGGGCGTCTGCACTCCAGAAGTTTTAGCAACCATCATCAAAGCGGCCCGGACAGCGAATGTCCCCGTGATTGTCGATCCTTGTCCTGGTCAGAATTACCAGATGTATTCTGACGCAACAGCTATCACGCCGAACCGACTTGAAACATCACGTGCTGTGGGCTTTGATGTAAAAAACAAGGAAGATGCATTTCAGGCGGGCAGGCAATTATGCCTGGAATTGAATCTCGAATTTGTTTTTGTCACTTTGGACAGTGATGGTATTGCCTTAACGCAGGCCGATGGTGCCAGTGAACTGCTGCCGACGCGTAAGCGTGAAGTCTATGACATTACAGGTGCCGGAGATATGGTGCTGGCTACAATTGGTGTCGGCTGTGCTGCCGGGATTGCCCCTGATGATCTGGCACGTCTGGCAAATGTGGCCGGCGGTCTCGAAGTGGAGCAGATTGGCGTCGTCACTATCAGCCGCGAAGAAATGCTGGCAGATCTCCTGATGGGATCTCGGGTGACCAGCGAAAAAGTGTTGCCGCTGGAAGAATTGCAGAGGCATGTGATGGCCCGTCAAAAGCTGGGACAGAAAGTAGTTTTGACCAACGGTTGTTTTGATGTGATGCATGTGGGGCATGTTACTTACCTCGAACAGGCAGCGGCGGAAGGGGATTGTCTGATTGTCGCCGTCAACAGTGATGACAGTGTCCGCGCTCTTAATAAAGGACCGGACCGTCCCATCTTTGGGCAGGATCATCGTGCCTCGATGCTGGCAGCGCTGGAAGGCATCGATTACGTCGTCATCTTCGGTGAGTCGACTCCTTGTGAACTCATTAGCGTTCTGAAGCCAGACCTGCTGGTGAAAGGGGGGACTTATCAAAAGGAAGAGATCGTCGGGTGGGAAATTGTCGAATCTTATGGCGGTGAAGTGAAAGCGCTGGGAATTACTCCCGGAATTTCCACCACACACGTACTGGGAATCATTCGCAGCAGTCAGGAAAGCGTAAGCATTTCGGCTCCCAGTAACTTCCCCATTGAACTTCCGAAACGAAAAGCCGGATGAAAATTGCAGTCTTTTTACCGAACTGGATTGGAGACGCCGTGATGGCGACTCCTGCGCTGCGGGCGATTCGACAGGAGTTTTCGGCAGCAGAAATTGTCTCCCTTCAAAGACCTTACGTGGCGGATGTGCTTGATGGTCTGACTCTGGTTGATCGGTCCCTTTCATGGAAAAGTGGCGAAAGTCTGACTTCTCAGCTGCGATTTCTACGGCAACTCAGAAGCGAACACTTTGATCTGGCGGTTCTGTTTCCTAATTCGTTTCGCAGTGCCAGCCTGGCATTTCTGGCTGGTATTCCCAGGCGGGTGGGAATCAATCGTGACTATCGGCGCTGGTTACTGACCGACTCACTTCCTGCCGGAGATCGACGGACACCGCATCCGGCGATTGATGAATATTTGAAAATAGCCGCACATGTTCTGGGGGAAGATCATACAAATAATTCTCCTGCAACAAAATTATCGCGTTCCATGGAACTCGCGGTGACAGAACAGGATCGTCATCGCTGGAATTCATTCTGGAGCAAACAGTCTGCTGATTTCAAAAATCGACCACTGATCTGCCTGAACCCCGGCGGTGCCTTTGGAGCTGCCAAGCACTGGCCCACCGCTCATTTTGCCGCACTGGCTCAACAGATTGCTACCGAACTGAGACGGTCTGTCTTAGTCGTTTGTGGGCCTGCCGAAAAAGAAGAGGCGATCCAGATTGTAGAGCAGGCTGCTCACCCGTTCGTCACGTCACTGGCAGGTGAACCGCTGCATCTGGGACTCACGAAAGCTGCCATTCAACAAGCCGAGTTACTGGTGACTACTGATTCAGGCCCCAGGCACTTTGCCGCTCCGTTCCAGGTGCCAGCAGTGACAATATTTGGTCCCACGCATCAGATGTGGAGCGAAACGTTTTATGATCACAGCCTGCCTGTGCAGCTTGATCTGGACTGTGGTCCCTGTCAACAGCGGGTTTGCCCGCTGAGCCATCATCGCTGTATGAAAGAGCTCGGGGCAGAACAGGTCTTCCAGGCTGTAATGTCTCTGCTGGATCAACAACAGCGAACAGCAGCCTGACCCCGGTTCAAGCGGCCCGGTATGTTTTCTCACCATCCAGCGAACCTTCTGGCTCGCAGACGTGCATCTCACTCGATCTGGCGCGACTTTCCACATAGACGATCTGCCAGACCATCAAGGGGATGATCCCTAACGGCAGAATCGCAGGTGACCAGGCAGCGATGGGCAACAACAAACGTTCGACGCCCCCCGTTCCCAGAGGAATCAGCATCAACCAGGCGATCACTGCCAAAATACGGTGGCATTGTTCCCTGAAACTGACAATCAATGCCCAACTGGCGAGTGGAGCAGCCAGGAGAAATGTCAGTCGTTCTGTACCTGGTCCTACCAGTAACTGCCAGCAGACCCAGGTCGTGAGGACACCTGTGAAATAGGTTTGCATCGACCCTGATATTTTCGCCAGCCTGAGGCACCAGAGCAGGGCCAGACCAGCCATGCCAAGCTGCAGCAGCGTATAAATACGATCATCGACATAGGTTCCGAATTGCTCTGCAATGGTGTAGGCATCGCGTAGACCACCCTGCCTGAGAGTACGATAAGGGCCTGTCAACAAGCCATACCAGTTCTGGTACTGTTCCAGCACCACCGGCAGGGGGCGTGTTAAAAAGGGGGGAAGTATCAGCAGCGCGCATGCTGCAGCAAAACGCGTGGAAAGTTGCCAGGGAAATCTCGCCATCAACAACAAAGCCAGGGCAGCGGGCCAGAGCTTAATGTGAACGGCAGCAGCGAGCAGGAAGGCAGCAATCCACCAGCGTTCCTTTTTCAGAGAAACGACAGCGAATACCGCCAGTGCGAAGACCAGGGAATTACTCTGCGCAGACCAGATCGCTCGTGTGCAGCCTGCCAGGCTGAGGATCAGGAAACAGGCTTCCTGAAACCGGGACCAGTTTCCGGGAAAGATCTCCTTTACAAGTAACCGTAAGGCGAGTACCAGCAGCGAAATATTCAAAGCCGTCCAGAGAATGCCGCCCAGAGTGGCAGGCAGGATCGCAAAGGGCGAAAATGCGAGGGCAAAGGTGGGACTGTAGCGAAAACCTGTTTTATAAACTTCGTTGTCGTATAGATTTCGGTCTGCCCACCAGTTGATCGATGAGTCTGCAAAGCAGGGGTAAACCGATTTATTTTCCGGTTGTACCACGAATTTTACGCTCACGGCAATCCACAGTACGGCCCATAAAATCAAGGCACGTTTGAGCCAGATCACACCGGATGATTCTTCGACCAGGGGGGATTTGAAAAACAGTGGATTTTGAGGAGATTGATTCATGTCAGACCTGAAAAATAGGTGTCTTACATGCAAAGACAGCAGGATGGGGCTGGAAGGTTTACGACCCGTGCTTTTAAGATTTTTCGCCAATCAGGGCAAGGTCAATCAACCTGCCGGGAATGGCCTTTTGGACTTGTGCAGACTTTTTCTTAACATTTGAAAGAAATGGCGGCGTTTATTGCCTCTGAGCTCTCCCAAAGCCGACCGTATACAAATGACCTGAAGCGAGAGGGGAACCGTCAGTCCTTCGTTCAACGGTTGAATCGCCAGACGATCCAGCATGCAGACCAGCGAATCCGAGACCGAGCGACTCCTGCGAATTCCTACAGGATCAATCAGCCAGAGCGAATGGGGTTCAGCATCCTGGCTGTTCCCTTTCACCACGACATTTTCCAGTTTCAGATCACGATGGCGTAGTCCCGCCTCCGCCAAGCGTCTGACGATCTTTCCCAGTTCCCGTGCAAGTTCATAGTGCAGGTTGTGAGATTCGGGACGCGTAGATTTCAGCAGGTCGCAGGCAGTTGAACCCTCAATAAAAGGCAATTCCAGTTGATAGAAGTCACCTGCCCGGTAAACGGGTGTCGCCGGTTGTGGCGTATTGACACCAGCTTTGAGCAACTTCCATGCACCTGAAAGTTGACGGTCGGGTTGGGACTGTTTGAAAAACGATTTCCAGCGGAGTTGCCAGGTTACCGGCCAGCGTTTGAGAGTTGTCAGTCCCCGTCCGGGTACCTCCAACAGCCATACGGAACGAAAGTCTTCTTCTTTGAGGCAGCGAATTATCGTATAAGGGGTACTGTGATCGAACAGTTGGAAACAGGGACGTGCTTGAGGATGGGAATCAGACAATTTCAACGCGGCTTTTCATGATTTTGGTGATTGCTCTTTTCGAGACAGTAATTTCCTGCCAAACTCTCGGCAATCTTTCAGGAAACAAGTCAATAGATCATAATAACCTGTGTCATTCAGGTACCTTCTTTTATCAGGAACGCGCGCGGTTGACAATCTTGAATATTGTTCAACGCTCCTGTGAAACGTGTCCCGTTCGTAAGTAGTATTTAAAGTCAGCTTTATGTCGTTATCGATTATCGTTATTGTTAAAAACGAAGAATCCTCCATCCGTGAATGTCTTGCATCGGTTGCCTGGGCAGACGAAATCATCGTTCTGGATTCCGGCAGCACCGATCAGACGGTTGCAATCTGCCGCGAATATACGGACAAGGTGTATGAAACGGACTGGCCAGGATTCGGGCCCCAGAAAAATCGTGCCCTGGAATATGCCACCAAAGACTGGGTGCTTTCCATCGATGCAGATGAACGAATCTCTTACGATCTGCAAACTGAGATCAAGCGCATTATTCAAATGCCTGTCCGCTTTGACGCCTATACCATGCCGCGGCGGTCGAATTACTGTGGACGGTATATGAAACACAGTGGCTGGTGGCCAGATCGGGTAGTGCGTCTCTTTCGGCGGGGAAAAGCCAGCTTCAGTGATGATCTGGTACATGAGCGAATTGTTGTTAATGGCAAAACCGGAAAACTCCGCGAGCCAATCATTCATGAATCGTTACTGACTCTGGAGCAGATCCTCAATACGATGAATTGCTATTCAACCGCCAGTGCGAAAATGCTGGCAGAGGAAAAACAGCAGGCAGGGCTCTGTAAGGCTGTTACCCATGGCGTGTGGACGTTTATTCGCACTTATTTTCTCCGTGCCGGGTTTCTGGATGGAAAAGAAGGTTTTATGCTCGCCATTTCGAATGCCGAGGGAACCTATTACCGCTATCTGAAACTCATGGTGATCAATAAAGAGAATCAGAAGGAACTTTGATCAGTTCATGCCGCGAATTGCAGTCATCATTACGACCTATAACTGGCCCGCTGCTCTGGAAGCAGTGCTCGCCGGTTATTTATCGCAACTCCATCCGCCAGATGAATTGATCATTGCCGATGATGGATCGACTGACGAGACGCGCGAAGTGATTGACCGTTTTCGCAACCAGGCACCATTTCCGGTCAAACATGTCTGGCACGCCGATCAAGGGTTTCGTGCGGGCGCCATTCGCAACCGGGCAATTCAGGCTTCGGACTCAGATTATCTCGTTTTTACCGATGGGGATTGCATTCCCACTCCCGGGTTTTTAAAAGCCCATTTACGGCTTGCTGAAACCGGCTGGTTTCTGTCAGGGAATCGAGTCCTGTTATCTGAATACTTTTCCCGGGATGTACTCCAGCAAAAAGTCCCCGTTTCCAGTTGGACTTGGAGTGACTGGATTCATGCGCGTCGTCGCAGGCAGATTAATCGACTATCACCCTTATTCCGAATTCCAACTGGAGCGTGGTATCGGCATCGACTGGCAAAAAAATGGGAAGGCGCAAAAACCTGCAACCTGTCCGTATGGAAACAGGATTTGCTGGCGGTAAACGGATTTGATGAAGATTACACTGGCTGGGGAATGGAAGATTCCGATCTGGTGCTGCGATTGATCAGAAATGGGATTTACCATAAAGATGCCCGTTTTGCGGCAGCTGTATTTCATATCTGGCATCAGGAAAATTCACGGGATCAACTGGAAGAAAATCAGCGACGTCTGCAACAGTTGATTGAGACGGATCGCATTCAGGCACGTACCGGCATTGCGCAGGCACAGTCAGGGTAAGTGTGCGCGCTTAAAGAGGAAGTGCCGTTTTAGTCCTTTCGGAATATCTCCACAAAGAAGGCGCCACGAGAGACTCCATTCCCTTCGTCCAGCCAGGTCTGCAGTTTTTTCTGTCCTCGCATCAGGTCGACTTGGAAAGTTGTTGACAGATCTCCTTCAGCGACAGCCTGTTCCTGTTTCAATTCACCAATCTGAATTCTGGCAGTCCCCTGTTTTAAAGGATGATGTGCAGATTCCGGGCGACAGCGTAATGTGATTTCATATGTACCAGGCTCAGTGACATCCACAATCCAGAATCCGTTTGCAACGGGATTTTTAGCAATCAACTGATGATTCCAGGGAACCTGCTCAATCGGAGCGTGCCAGTCGTGGCAGGTGAGATGTGAAGGGTTTTCAAAACGGGATCCGATCCCGATGGCAACATAACGATTGAAGACAGGAGTCAGGCCGCTCCACCATTTTTCATATTCTGCAGACAGGTATTTAACGACTCCCGCATATTCGGCGGCGACATTTTTGGTCTGTCCTGGATCATTCTGAATGTCATAGAGTTCTTTTTCATTTACCAGCCTCCAGCGTTCGGCCATGACGGATGACTTCCGCCATTTCTCAGGCGTTTCGATGCGCTGAGAATGTACGATCAGGGTTCGGTTCCGTAAAGCGTCTTTATTACCGTTTAATATCGGAACCAGACTGGTACCGTCCAGTTTGAGTTCGCTGGAAATCGTCAAATCACACAGCTCAGCCAGAGTAGGAAGGATGTCGATGTGGGCTGTTAACTGGTTGATATTCTTCCCCCCAGTCAGTCCACCCCCGGGCCAGTGAATGTAACAGGGGACGCGGTGACCACCATCATATTCCGAACCTTTTGTTCCCCGCATGCCGGCATTATAACCGGGCCAGGTTTCCAATGTGATTGGTTTTCCTTTGGAAAGACGTCGTTGCTGTTTTTTACTCAGATTTTTGGGGTTGGGTCGTTGCAGCCCTGCAGCGGTGCCGTTGTCAGTCATGAAGATCAGAATAGTGTTTTTTTCCAGACCAGACACTTTCAGGTAGTGCAGCAGTCGTCCCATATTTTCATCGATATTGGTGATCATGCCATAAAAGGCCGCCATTTTTTCCGGGACCCCTTTATCTTCATACGGATCACTGTATTTGGGATCGACCAGATAAGGACTATGAGGTGCATTGGTAGAAAGGTATGCAAAAAAAGGTTTCGTCTTGTCTGCTTCGATAAATTTCAAAGCTTCATCAAACCAGATGTCAGTGCAATATCCCTGAAACTTTTCCGGCTTTCCATTGCGCAGATAGGTGTCGCTGAAATAATCATTCTGCCAGTCATCGGGGGTTTGACCGACCCCTCCACCGCCATGCTGGACGACTGTTTCGAAACCCTGATCCTGGGGGCGCAGTGGATAATTATCTCCCAGATGCCATTTGCCGAAGAGTCCTGTGCGGTAGCCATTACTTTTGAAGATCTCTGCCAGCGTGACTTCATTCGTGTCCATCAGCGAACGGCCCATGATCGTATGCCAGACACCGGTCCGCGTCGAATAGCGTCCGGTCATCAAGGCAGAGCGTGTCGGGGCGCAGGTGGGATCGACGTGAAAATTCGTCAGCCGCAGACTCTTCTGATATAATTGATCCAGATTTGGAGTATGGATCATCTGATTGCCGTGGGCGGCAATATCCCCGTAGCCCTGGTCATCAGTGATGACCAGAATGATATTGGGTTTTCCAGGTTCAGGAGTGTCTGCCGGGCAATCCTCCAGGCTGACCAATAAGATCAGGATGCAGGTCAACAGGTGCAGAATTGGTCGCATAGCCTACTCATCAAAGTGTTTATTGCTCAAAAGTCAGTACAGATATAAATCGATTTTTGTACTTATATTCATTGTCCAGTTTAACTACCCCGCTCAGGGAAAGGTAGTAATATTTTAACTTGTCTTAGATTTATACTGTTGCAACAGCGACTCTGTTGGTTGTCATCAACCTGATTTCAGCAGAATCTGAAAAGAGAGAGGTCAAGAACCTCCTGACCGGTCAATTCCTTTTGATTCAGGACTTCGCTATGATGTGCCAGAATCCGGGGTTAATCTTGAAATCAAAGTGCCGATCTGCCGCCGGAATAAAATATTTCAACATTATTTAATTACTGAAAAGAACCATGGAAGCCGGAATTGTTGGCCTGCCGAATGTAGGTAAATCCACGTTGTTTAATGCGTTAACTGCTGCGGGAATCGCAAGTGAAAACTATCCCTTCTGTACGATTGAGCCCAATGTGGGAATTGTCAATGTGCCAGATCCGCGGCTGGAAATGATTCATCAGTATATCCCCACCGATAAAGTGATTCCTGCCATTTTAAGGCTGGTGGATATTGCGGGGATCGTGCGGGGTGCCTCGGAAGGGGAAGGGCTTGGCAACAAATTCCTGTCTCACATTCGCAATGTGGATGCCATCCTGCATGTGGTACGCTGCTTTGAAAACGGCGATGTGATCCATGTCGAGGGAAAAGTCGACCCGATCAGCGATATTGAAACGATTGATATCGAATTGATGCTGGCTGATATGCAGATGGTCGAATCGGCCAAGCAAAAGGCAGCCAAAACGGCCCGTTCGGGAAATGCGGAAGCCAAGTCGCGTCTGGCCGTGCTCGAAGTCTGTGCCGCCCGCCTGGCAGAAGAAAAGCCATTACGGGGTCTCACTTTTGATAATCCGGATCAACAGAAGATATTCAAAGGTTACCAGTTCCTGACAGCCAAGCCCGTTCTTTATCTGGCGAATGTGGATGAGGACGACATTCAAGGTGAAGGCGAACTGGTACAGCGTGTCCGGGAACGTGCTGCTGAAGAGGGGGGCGAAGTCGTTGTGGTCTGTGGTCGGCTGGAAGCGGAAATTGCCGAGTTGGACGAAGCAGACCAGAAAGAAATGCTGGAGAGTGTCGGCCTGGAAGAACCGGCGCTGGCTGTCGTCGCCCGGGCCGCCTACCATACACTGGGACTGCAGAGTTACTTCACCGCCGGGAAGATTGAAATCCGTGCCTGGACAATTCCGATCGGCGCTACCGGACCTCAGGCTGCGGGAGTGATTCATACAGATTTTGAGCGGGGTTTTATCCGTGCGGAAATCTTTTCAGTCTCCGACCTGGAACAGTATCATACGGAAAAAGCAATCCGGGAAGCGGGTAAGCTTCGCGTGGAAGGCAAAGAGTACATCATGAAAGATGGCGATATCTGCCATTTCCTGTTTAATGTGTGAACTGGATGTAAGATAAGCCAGCTTTCTGAGACTTCTTTAATTTTTATGAGAACTCTTGTCTGAGCAATGTTGTCTATATTCAGGTCTGCTCCTGATTGTGGCAGCACGATCAGAGCATCTCACCTCTTAAGAAATATGAATTGAGATTAGTATCATCATGAGTCTGTTTCGTCCCCAGGTTCAGCAAATGACCGGTTATACACCCGGTGAGCAGCCACAGGAGTCTGGCTGGGTCAAACTGAATACGAATGAAAACCCCTATCCCCCTTCACCGCTTGTCAAAGAGGCAGTGGAACGAGCCCTGGCAGGTCGCTTGAATATCTATCCCGATCCGCTGGCTACGGAATTCCGGAAAGTGGCCGCGGAACTCTTTCAGGTGGATCCTGACTGGATCCTGCCCGGTAATGGCAGTGATGAAGTTCTGACGATTCTGATGAGGACGTTTGCGGATGCCGGCGATCTGGTGTCTGCCCCGTATCCGAGCTATACGCTCTACGAAACGCTGGCGGAAATTCAGGGAGCCCGCTTCCAGAAAATACAGCTTAATCCAGACTGGAGCTGGCCCACTTCGCACGCGCAGGAAGTTACAGCGAAGAGTAAAATTCTGTTTGTGCCGAACCCGAATGCGCCCTCCGGAAACCGCTGGTCCGATGACGATATTCTTTCCCTGGTTCCCGCTCAGGGTGTGCTGGTACTTGATGAAGCTTATGGCGATTTTTGTGATCAGCCGCATAAAGGTGAATTGCTTAACTCGAAAGCCGGCGAACGAATTATCGTGACGCGTACGTTGAGTAAGTCTTACAGCCTGGCTGGCATTCGGTTTGGCTTTGCTGTCGCGCACCCGGAACTGATTCAGGGGATGCAGAAAGTCAAAGACAGCTACAACTGCAATACTCTCTCGCTGGCAGCAGCGCTGGCTGCACTCAAGGACCAGGCGTGGATGCAGGCCAATACGAAAAAAATCCAGGCGACCCGGGCACGGTTGATTTCAGAACTGAATCAACTGGGATTCCAAACGGTAGACAGCCAGACAAATTTTGTCTGGTGTACTCATCCGGATCAAGAGCATGAACGTCGCTATCAGGATTTAAAACGTCGCAAGATCCTCGTACGCTATATGAAGTTTGGCCTGACTGACGGCGTGCTGGATGGTTTGAGGATCACCGTGGGGACCGATGATGAGATCCAGGCGGTTCTGAATGCACTGCAGGAGATTGGCTGAATCACTGTTACATCGTGCAAAGTTTGACAATCTCACACGCGCGATTGAAACGGTTATACAATTCAGGCCGACAACACCAAAGCGAATTGAAGCCAAGTCGGTCTGCCGCGGTAAAGCATTTTTGAGAAACCCGATCCGGGCTGTAAGATTATAAAAATCAACAAGTTGACCTTTATTATACGAGTTCTCTCAAATGAGCCGCAAAGCATCGATTAAACGTGATACCGCAGAAACGCAGATTGAATTGACTCTGGAACTGGATGGCACTGGCCAGTCGGAGATTCAGACCGGCGTCGGTTTTTTTGATCACATGCTGACACTGCTGGCCCGCCATGCACTGTTTGATTTAACCGTCAAAGCCAACGGGGATCTGGATGTCGACTATCACCATACCGTGGAAGATGTAGGCATCTGTCTCGGGAAAACTCTTTGTGAAGCAGTAGGTGATAAAAAAGGAATCACCCGCTATGGTTCCATCACACTTCCCATGGAAGAGACACTGGTCACGACTGCACTCGACTTAAGCGGTCGTTCCTGGTTTGTGTTTGATGTGACATTTCCCACAGAAAAAATTGGCCAGTTCGACACCGAACTCGTACGGGAATTCTGGCAGGCTTTTGCCTCGAACGGTTTGTTGAATCTGCATCAGGTTCTGCATCATGGCGGTAACAGTCACCACATTTCAGAAGGGCTGTTCAAGGGAACGGCACGGGCTCTCCGGCAGGCCGTGACGATTGATCCGCGTCAGCAGGGAGTCCCTTCGTCCAAGGGAGTGCTGTAGTTGATGTGGTAGACTTATCCGTTTTTGAACTGAAAAACGGATGATGAATTCCCTGGTTTCCCGACTGCATTTTCAACGTGAATGTCAATGTTCGGTAAGTTATCACCGCTGAAAAAAACGAATTTATTTTTCGTACTCTTTTTCCTCGCATCTATGTTGACTCTCTGGGTAGAAAAGTTAATCTGAGAAATAGCTCTGGTGTGTTGAAGTGATTCGAACTCGAATCCATGTGAGTCAGGAAGTTTGACTTCAATATCACAGCGCGTTTTTAAATTTAACTTTTGCCATTCCGACTTGGACTGTTTCCAGTCACAACCTGAATAGACATCGTGGCAAGATCTGTCTCTCTTATCAGAGGGCTGCATCAATACCATCTGCGATGTTAAAACCACTCTTCGCAACGAAATGATTCTTCCTGCTGATATCCGATCGTCGATCAACGATATCCGGGGGCAGTGTGTATTTACATTGCGGTGACCAGACAGGTCTGGATTGAAACAGTCACTGTTTCGGAACGTTGTAAAATTAAATGAGGAAACTCCCGAAATCACCGCTTGTGCCAATACGGATGGCGACTTGGGTTGTTTTGACTGCCGAGAATAATGGCCAGTAAGTGTCAGCGGCAGCCTAGGACTTGATGGCTCTGTACGGATTATGAGTAAGTTGGTTGGTAGTCAAATTTATTGTGATTGAAGCTCACAATTTTCTATTTCGGGAGTTTCCCTTTTTCTCAGGCAGCCGCCTGATTCTCCGCGTCGATTTCATACAGCAACGCGTTTTTCTCTTTTCCTACCAGTTTGATCGCGCCCGTATTACGCAGGCAATATGCCATCTTCTGTGCCAGCCAGCGCGGGATACCCGCTGCTTTAGCCAGATCTTTCGTCTGAAAAGGAGCAGGGAGCTTCCCCGGGATTAACTCCAGCAGATCTGTCGCTGTGTTGAGCATAATCTGTTCCTCGACTGACCGCAGGACTCGATCTGTCACGCGATAATCTTTCCCCTTCCAGCGGCGGGGCTTTCTTGCAATCCGGTGTTCTTCCTGAATCGTCAATGCGACTTCCAGTGTCAGTCGTGGATGGGGGAACACGTTGGTAAAATGCACCATGTCTTCAAACAGATCAAAGACCGAGCCGCGGCGGGGACTGAAGCGGGCGGAAATGGTATCTCCATTCTTCTTTTGCCGCTTGATCAGATATTTCCGGATCGCAATCGGTTTGACGACATGCACATCGTAATCTACCAGCAGGCAGCGGACCTTGTCGCGAATCGCCCCCAGCGAGCCATGCTGAATCTCAATCAGTCGGTCACCATCAATGGCATCAATACGATATGCACCCAGCGTGATTTCTTCACACTCTGCATTAGGTGCATAATAAGATTTCAATTGACGATGCAGGGAGGTTTCCATACCGGGCGCACGTTCGGGAGAGGGGAGTTCAATAAAGCGGACGCTGATTGCCGGGCATGGTAGGTCAGATGCAAAACTGTGTCTATATGAATCTCAAATGCAAACAGGCTGCTCACCATAAGCGGTCAGCAGCCTGATTCATGTTATATATCGAGTGTGCGCCGTGTCTCAGGAGTCGATGACAGTCAGGCGGCCTGTACTGTCGCCAAAGGAGGTAACCGGGGCTCCCACTCGATCCAGCATGGAGACGAACAGGTTACTCAAGGGGGTTTCTGTCTTGACCTGATGATGGAAACCGGTCTTGATTGTACCACCACCTTTACCGGCCAGAATGATGGGCAGGTCATGATGGCTGTGGCGGTTACCATCACTGATGGCGCTGCCATAACAGATCATCGAGTTATCCAGCAGGTTACTGTTTCCTTCCGGTGTCTCTTTAAGGCGTTTCAGGAAGTAGGCAAACTGCGAGGTCAGATACTCATCAATTTTTTGAATATCAGCCATCTTCTTTTCATCATTGCGATGGTGTGACAGTTCATGGTGTCCCGAATTGACACCCACCATGGGGAAGGTCTGGTTACTTCCCGCATTGCCTACCATAAATGTGGCGATGCGGGTGGTATCGGTCTGGAAAGCCAGAATCAGCAGGTCGTACATCAGGCGGATGTGCTCCTGGAACTCGCTGGGAATGCCTTCCGGGAGCTGCATTTCCGGCGGTTTGATTTTTTCCTGATGGGTACTGCGCTCGATCCGCTGCTCGATTTCCCGCACGCTGGTGAAATACTCGTCGATCTTACGCTTGTCGTTTCGTCCCAGTTGTTTCTTCAACTGATCGGCATCCTGTTTGACCAGGTCCAGAATGCTCTGGCGATCTTTCATATGGCGGGCACGTTGTTTTTCCCGTTCAGCTCCACCGCCAAACAACCGTTCAAATGCCAGTTTGGGAACGATTTCTTTTGCAGTGGGAGTAGAAGGTGTCCGCCAGGAAATATTGGAAGAATAAGCACAGCTGTAACCGGAGTCGCATTGCCCTGCATTACGACCGCGCGTCATACCCAGTTCCAGAGAAGGCAGTCGAGTCAGATGGCCGACCTGCTGTGCGGCAACCTGGTCGACGGAGATACCGGCTTTGATGTCCGCACCACTGGTTTTTGTCGGATGCGCACTGGTGAGGTACACGGAAGCACAACGGGCATGATCTCCGGCGCCATCGCCGAGCGCACGCGCATTGATCTGGGCTAATCCCGAAATCACATTGATATCGGATTTCAGGCTTTCCAAGGTCTTCAATGTTTTGGGCATCTCATAATTCTGACCTGTGGATTCAGGATACCATGAAGGACCAATCACCCCGTTCGGAAAGAAAATGAAGGCCGTCCTGACGGGAGCTTTCGCGGCAGCTGGTGCAGCAGCTGCCAGATTCAGCTGGGGTTGCATGATGTCCAGCAATGGCAGAGCCATTGTTGTTCCAAGACCCTGCAGAAAAGTTCGGCGTTTCAGGAGATTAGTCATTGTGAGAACCTCGTTGACGTTTCAGGAAGGGATCGCTTGTAACAATTTCGGTGACGAGCGCCGAAAAGCGATAACCTCTGGTAGTAAAGTTGTTGGTGATTTCGTCCAGCGCACACTTGTCATAGTATTCCACACCACGACCAATGGCGTAAGTCAGCATCTTCTCTGCTAAGGATCGGCAAAACCCCTGTTTCTGCTCTTCCAGAATCCCTATTAATTCTACGGGACTCTTGAAACTCTGACCACTGGGTAATTGACCAGAAGAATCGATTTTATGCTTTCCTTCTTTATCTCTCCAGCGACCAATGGCGTCGAAATTTTCGAAACCCAGTCCCAAGGGATCCATTTGATCGTGACAGGCTGCACAACCGGCAATTTTTCGATGCAGCGCCAGTTGTTCGCGTAACGTGGCATTCGGTTTCGCGCCTGCCGCTTCTTCCAGCTCTGGCACGTTTGGCGGTGGTGCCGGAGGAGGGGTGCCCAGAATGTTATCCATAATCCATTTTCCCCGTTTGACAGGTGAAGTCCGTCCCGGATTGGAGGTTAATGTCAGAATGCTGGCCTGGGTGATCAGGCCGGCCCGCTTCGATTTATCGAGGCTGACTTTCTGGAATTCTTCCCCTTTGATTTTGTCGTTTCCGTAAAACTTCGCCAGATTCTCATTCATGAAAGTGTAATCGGCGTTGATGAATTCAATCACACTCCGGTCTTCTTTCATGATATAGCTGAAGAACTCTTCCGTTTCACGACGCATGTCTGCTTTCAGCTGGGAATTGAAAACGCGGAATTTTCGTGGATCAGGTGTCAGGTCATCCAGGTTTCGTAGATTCAGCCACTGGCCGGCAAAGTTTTTGACAAACGCCTCTGACCTGGGATCTTCCAGCATGCGTTTGACCTGCACCTGCAGGGTACGTTGGTCGTGCAGTCGTCCCTGGGCTGCCAAGTCGAACAGAGTCTGGTCGGGCATGCTGCTCCACAGGAAGTAAGAGAGCCGGGAAGCAATCTCGTATTGAGCGATGGTCTGTTCGTCACGTTTATTAGTAGGATCTTGCAGACCTTCAATGCGAAACAGGAAGTGAGGCGAAACCAGGATCGCCTGAACGCCAACCTGAATTCCCTGCTCGAACGTACTCCCCGACTTCACGCGTGCTTCGACCAGATCGACAACCCGAGCGACTTCTTCCCGGCTGACGGGACGACGGAATGCCTGAGTGGCGAACTCGCGGATAATCTTCTCTGCACAATAATGGACTGAGCGACCGCTGCCGGGAGTACAGGTAATGATTTTATGATGGGAAGCAGGCAGGTCGGCAGGCAGTTGTCCCAGGGGACCTTTGAAAGCGCCCTCATTCACATACAGGTTCCGATCCCGTTTATTGGGGGGACCCTTCGGATCGTAAAAGTCATTCAGGAATGAAATCGTCAGGATATGTTTGCCTTTCGGCAGCCGAACTGCCTGCGGCATGGTGAAAGTGCCGGGTGAGTTCCGGTCCTCTTTCACTTCGAATGTTTTCAGCAGTTTTCCGTCCAGTTTGACTTCCATTTTTGCTGGTTCGTTTCCGGCGGGAGTGGAACCGGCGACGATCTGGAAGTCATACATTCCATCCTGCTTGAGTTGAATTCTGCCGGCCAGAGTACCACGGGAGTGAAAGCCAGCACCACTTTTTCTGATGGTGACAGCGCCTTCTTTGTCATAGTCCTTCTGGGTGATTTTCTGCCAGGGGTAGCTGTCCGGAGTGTTTGCAAAAATAGCTTTCTCCGAGATCTCTTCCGCGGCATCCAGGTATTTTTCCATCAACAGAGGTGGCAGCGTCAGGACATCGCCAATGTTATCGAAGCCATAGCCGACATCATCCGAGGGGAAGTTTTCCGCCGGATTAAAATCAACGCCAACCAGGTCACGAATGGTGTTGTTGTACTCGCTGCGGTTCAAACGACGAACGGTGACGCGTCCCGGGTTAATGTCGCCCGAACAGTCTACTCCATATAAAGCATCGTCGAACCAGGCCAGAACGTCTTCCCGCTCCTTGTCAGTTGGCAGAGTACCAGCATCTTTAGGGGGCATGGACTGAATCTGAATTCGCTTGACGATTTTCTCCCACGCTTCCCGTTGTTCCAGAATGCTGTCACGAGATTTATATTTTTCCAGCGCCAGACCAGCTTCGGCTTCTTCACCAGTGTGACAGTCCAGACAGTATTTGGTAATGAACTGTTTCACCTGTGACTGAAACTGCTTTTCAGATTTCTCCAGGCTCAGCGGTTCTGCTTTTGCTTCAGCGAAACAGAGTAGCAGGCTCAGACTGCAGGCTGTCATACAGACACTCTTCAGAGTCTGATATTTTGAGCGCCGGGAAATAAATTCAATCATTCGCATTTATAAAAAACCTTCGGGCGGGGGACTCAGGTTGAATTCTTCCGAGTGGCTTAAAATCGAAAGCTGTGAGCGCGTCGATGGCACACGTTCAGACCGAGGCAGGTATTTAGTGGCAGGAAACTCTATCCTATAGCGTAACCTCCCCAGAGACCGTTTTGCAAGATCAGTCTGCGGAGGATCTCCTGTAAATCAGGCTATATTATAACACACCTCGCTGCCAGTCTGTATTCTACTCACCAGACAGGGAGTGAGTTTCAATATTTTTGGTTCTTAAGTATTTCATGCGAACTTAATGAAACTGGACACTGCCGGTTTGCTGGTTGTTGACAGGCTTTATTCCGCTCTGCATCCTAGGGAAAGCAATCTGCTGTTCAGGCAGGTTTCCTCTCTAAAAAAATGATCTCAAATCCTTTCTGGTACTGAACTGATGAATCAGCGCGCGATGATTACTGTTAGTGTCCGGTGGAAACTTCTTCTACTCTGTCTCTTCCTGTTGAGCGGCTGTACTGCGAGTACCGTCGAAAATTATCCGGATCGACCGATCACCATTATCTGTCCCTGGTCGGTTGGCGGTGCGACGGATCGCACGTCGCGTCAACTGGGTGTCTATCTTGAGCAGGAACTCGGTGTTCCTGTCAACGTCATCAATGCAACAGGCGGTCGCGGGGTCACGGGGCACAGTCGCGGTCTGAATGCCCGCCCCGACGGCTATACGCTGGCTGTCATCACCGGCGAACTCAATATGCTGCACTGGCAGAATCTGACAAAACTCACACATCAGGATGCCATTCCGATTGTTTCACTCGTCGATGGCGCCGCTGCCGTCTTTGTTAAAAAAGATTCTCCGTTTCAGAACATGCAGGAACTGCTGAACTATGTCAAATCGCATCCCGGCAAACTGACTGCTACCGGTACTGCCAGCGGGGGTATCTGGCATCTGGCCCTGGCAGGCTGGCTCGACTTCAGCGGGCTCAATGCCGAAGACATCAAGTGGATCCCCATGAATGGTGCGGGCCCCTCTCTGCAGGAACTGGCCAGTGGCGGCGTAGATCTGGTCTGCTGCAGCCTGCCTGAAGCCAAGACGCTGTATGAGTCGGGGCAGGTCCGTTGTCTGGGCGTGATGGCGGAAGAACCGCTGGCAGAATTTCCGGAAGTCCCCACTTTCCGTTCGCAGGGGATGGACTGGAACATCTCAGGCTGGAACGGTCTTGCCTTACCTGCAGATACACCGGAACCGATCGTGGCGAAAGTCTCAGCTGCCGTCAGAAAAATTACGGATGGTGACGTCAGACTCAATGGCAAGTCATTTCCGGAAGCCATGCGGGAGGCAGGCCTGAGTACCCGTTATCGGGCTAATGAGGAATTCGCAACGTTTCTGAAATCGAATGACGAAACGCTGGGAAAACTGTTAACCAGTGATGCTTTCGCTCAGATGTCCACGCGGGATACCGGACCATTGGTCTTTCCCGGATTGATTGCGTTGGCCATGTGCGTGATTCTGGGCTGTCTGGCGGTGCAGAAAAAAGTCCAGGCCCTCGCTCCCGAAGTGACCGGCGATGCGGTCACCCGTCAGGGCATTATGAATACGATACTCGTTCTGATCGGGATTGTTTCCTACCTGCTGTTTGCGGAAGAACTGGGTTTTATTCTGACAGCGGGAGTTGTGCTGTTTCTGCTGCTCTGGAAATTTGGCACACGCTGGTGGGTCAGTGCATTGATTACGATATTATTCATCCCGGGAATCTATACCCTGTTTGCCCAGCTCCTGAGAGTTCCCCTGCCACGGGGTGTGTTCGGCTGGTAGCGCCTCGACTCGACTTTGTTCTGAATCTGACATTCGCCTCGCAACTTGAAGAATCAACATGGAATCGACATTCATCACCGCGTTACAGAATATCGTCTCACCCGAGGTCCTGCTGGTGATTTTTCTCTCAGCCGTTTATGGTCTGTTCGTGGGCTCGATTCCGGGACTGACGGCGACCATGGCGGTTGCATTGCTGATACCACTCACCTTTTACCTTGATAATCTCTCCGCCATCGCCGCGATTGTGACCCTGGAGGCCTGCAGTATTTTTGCCGGCGATATCCCGACGACGCTGGTCCGGATACCGGGGACTCCCTCTTCAGCCGCGTATACTGACGATGCTTACTCGCTGACCCGCCGCGGACTGCATGAAACGTCTTTAGGAGTCTCGCTTGTCTTCAGTGTCGCCGGCGGGCTGTTCGGTGCATTCGTGCTGATCCTCGCTGCTCCGCAACTGGCAAAGATCGCATTTGAATTTACAACCTATGAATACTTCTGGCTGTATGTGCTGGGCTTAAGCTGTGCTGCCATCGTCTCTACTGGTTCCCGGCTCAAAGGAGCCCTCGCTTTGATGATCGGTCTGATGTTCGCCACTGTCG
>NZ_CAXAVM010000133.1:0-19880 GCF_963972345.1 uncultured Gimesia sp.
TCTTCTTTGAGAGACTGTTCGGTAATCGCTGGCTGCAATGCCAGGCTTAACATCTGATCCTGTTTGAGATCGCGTTGAAATTCTTCCAGGGTAGAAGCCAGTTGGTCATCGGTGGCTTCGACGTAGACGGCAAACAGCTGCTGGTCTTTTTCAGCTTTGCTTGGGCCCTGCAGTTGACGTTCGACTTCCGACTGTTTCTGTTGATCGACGGGGATATTGTTTTGTGCCAGCAGCAGTTCCATCGTACCCAGAGCCTGTTTGACATCGACGACGCGGACTTCAATTACAGCCACTTTGCCATCAATATCACGGAAGTAAGGCAGCACATCTCCAATGCGGATCGAATCCAGTGGAATATGACTGGGAATCCCGGAGGAGGCGGCCAGACCCTGCTCGGTCAATTTGAGTTGTTTCGCCGCGGAATTCTGTTCGGCCAGCGTATTGTGAACAGAAAAGTCGGCGGGCGTTTTTTCCATGTGAGACCGCATCGCCAGTTTCTCTTTTACTTCAACATTGCTGGGCTGCATTCCCCGCTTGTCCAACTGAAGCTCGACTGAGGGAACAGGATGAGGCTGGCCGGGTTTTCCAATGTCCGTACCTGCCTGCAAATTGAATTGATTTGATCGGGCGGCTACCTGATTATCATTCCTGTCAGCCGATGTAGTGAGGGCCGGTTCTGCTTCCGGCTGCAGTACCATGCGATCTGCCTGGGAGAGTAGCGGGGAGCTTTCCGGAGTATCGATATTCAACAGTAATACAAATAAGACCAGCGCAGCTACCGAAGAACAGGCACTGATGGCAACGGCGATGCGATAACGCAGCATCGAAGGAACACGCCGGGCCGGGGCCGTTTCTGTGGAAGTCAGCAGGGTTTCCTGTTCGATGCGACGCCGGATGGAAGGTGCCAGTTCGGGAGGCGCCGATTCCGTAGCGGTCTCCTGCAGCAAGCGGGAGAGTTCGCCGAACTCATGCAGTTCCTGTCGCGCGGTCTGGGACTGTTCCAGTTGTGACTCCAGCTCAAGACGTTCCTCGGGGGAAACTTCGTGATCGAAGCAGGCGGACAGATTTTCGTTAAAGTGGGATGGGCTGCTCATTTGGTTTCACTTATCGATGACTCATGGTCAGACTCGGAAACACGCGTGACAGGTTCGTCCTGAAACAACGTGCTCAGTTTCTGTTTTAGTTCATTCCTTCCTCTGAAAATTCGGCTCCTGACTGTTCCCAACGGGATCTCCGTGATTTCGGCAATTTCCCCGTACGACATGCCTTCCAGTTCCCGCAGGATTAAAGGCGTGCGATACTCTTCCTGTAACTCGTTGAGTGCCTGATGAACCAGCTTTTTTCGCTCGGCGAGTTCGGCGACTTCGGGAGGGTGATGTTCGGGGCGTGTATCAACCAGCCAGGTACCGGCCGGGTTGTCTTGTGGATCTATCGTGGTGGAAGTTCGTTTTGTTTTTCGTTTCTGAGTGATCGCGGCATTAAAAGAGATGCGAAACAGCCAGGAATAAAAGGCGGCTGAACCTCGGAATGTTTTCAATTTAAAAAAGGCCTGGGTAAAACCTTCCTGGGCGGCATCGCGCGCATCGTCGCTGGAGCCCAGAATCCGCACCAGGGTTCGAAACAGGCGGTCCTGATATTTCAGTACCAGTTGATCAAACGCCTCGGTACGACCTGCCAAACATTCTTGAATCAGGTATTGATCATTGTTGGTCACAGTACCTCTTGGACGATCCGTGGGGAAATGAAGTTCCCGTCATTTGAGAAATACAGGGATTTTACGCGAAAAACGATTGCGGTAGCGTCTATCTTCTTACTTTTCAGCAGCTTACGTCAATATTAATCTGCGGGAGTAGATAGATTGTCAGGATTTTTCTGCTGCAGCAGGATTCAGCCGGCAGTTATCGATCAGACGCGTGGCACCAACCCAGGCAGCGATCAACGCGACCATCTCGGATTGAACCGAGGAAATATCTTCGAGGGTTGTGGGGTCAGCGATTGTGGCGTAGTCCAGTTTCAACAGGGGTGTTGACTTCAACAACTGTTGCATGGCGGATTTGATCGACGCGAGATCGGTTTCACCGGCGGCGATTCTTTCTTCTGCCAGTCGCAGGGCCCGTGAAAGGGATAATCCCGCCTCCCGTTCTTCTTTGGAGAGATAAGCGTTCCGACTGCTGAGAGCCAGACCGTCTGAATCGCGGATAATGGGACACGTTTTGATCTCGACCGGAATATTCAGGTCGAGGCACATCCGTCTGATGATAGCCTGCTGCTGAAAATCTTTCGCACCAAAATAAGCGATGTCCGGCAGACAACTTAACAGCAGCTTGGTGACGATGGTAGTCACGCCCTGGAAATGATTCGTGCGGGTGGCGCCTTCCAGAATGCGCGAGAGAGCTTTGACCGTCACATCGGTTGAATACCCGTCGGGGTACATGATACTGGTATCCGGAGTCCAGACGAGGTTTGCGCCGGCCGCCGCACATTTTGCCAGATCCTGTTCCAGCACGCGCGGGTATCTTTCAAAGTCTTCATCAGGCCCAAATTGGGTCGGGTTTACGTAGATGGAGACGACCACAAAATCGCAGTCAGCGCCAGCGGCTTCAATGAGACTGGTATGCCCTGCATGCAGGGCACCCATGGTGGGCACAAAGCCAATCCGGGCTCTCTGCTGGCGTTGTGCTGTGACCCGATTCCGCAGTTCAGAAATCTCGCTGACGGTTTCCAGAGTCGGATCAGGCATGATCGAAAACTTTCAGGACAGGCGCCAGGGCCGGTTCAGACTGGATGATCCCGGCTGGTTAAGACTCTGTTTTTTTCGGAGCCTGGCTGCGGTTACCGCTTCCGCCCCGTTTGCCGGAACGCCTTCGTTTGGGACGTCTGCGACTCTGATCATCGGCTTCAGCTTCCGGCGGATTTTTAGGGTTATCGCTCTTGTCACTTTTAACGCCGACCAGTTTCGGATTCAGCAGATAGGAAATGGCTTCTTCCCAGCTGGGAACGTTCGGATATTTGTTTTCGGAAACCTGTTTCGTCGGAGGGGATAACACTTCAATGTCATCTGCTTCTGAACCGGATTCGACTTCACTTTCATCCGTAACTGTTTCGGATGCTTCGGATGTTTCGGTAGAAACTTCACTCTTGCGTCTACGGGATCGGCGTCGCGAACGTTTGGGTTTCTGTTCGGTTCCTTCTTCGGAATCGTCCTCGTCGGCGTCATCACTTTCGGCCTGGACATCCTGCTCCTCATCTTCCGTTTCTGTTTCTGCTTCGGAGGAATCAGTTGTTTCATCAGGCTTGCGTGAACGTGATCGGCGACGTCGTCGTCGGCGGCGGGGACGTTTGGTTTCCGCTGTGTCTTCTTCGCCCTCGGTTTTATCCTCTGCTTCTGTTGCCGTCTCTGTTACCGCTTCGTCGTCTTCCTCTTCGTCGTCATCTTCATCATCGGCAGCGACAACTTCCTGCTGGAAAGCCACCACTTCTGAAATGAGACCGAAGCCAAACTCATTGTCATCGTCCAGTCGCTCGTCTGTCCGGGTGGTAGTTTGCGGCGGAACAGGGATCTGTTTCTTTTCAGGACGGGACTTCTTCCGTGGCGGAGCAGCAGGCTTCTGCACTTCGGCGACTTCTGCTTCGTCGTCCTCGTCTTCGTCGTCGTCCTCATCATCGCTGGCCGCGATTACTTTCCTGGAGCGGGATGAATCATCTTCATCCCAGTTCCAACCCTCCAGGGCATCCCAGTAAGTATCTTCCTCGTCATCTTCTTCTGCGGATGACGTGTCTTCTTTCAGCTGGGCAGCGGGAGCAAAGTCCTCTTCGACTTCATCCTCTTCGTCGTCGTCTTCCTCATCATCATCAAAAGAGGCAATCAGGTCATCGTCTTCGTCGTCTTCTTCGTCATCATCATCTTCTTCATCGTCGTCGAAGTCGATTCCCGAGTCCAGTTCTTCGGCCGGGACGGTCTTTTTGCTTTGGGGGGCAGGTACTTCATCGTCATCGAAAATCGAATCGCCGAAGAACTGATCATCGTCGTCGTCGACCTCCGATTCTGCCGAGACCGGCTTTTTAACATCCTCATGCTCAGCGGGCGCAGACTCATCCTGGTCGGATGTATCCTCGTCTTCTGCGAGATCATCCTCAAAATCAAGGGGCAGCGGTTCAACCTGTTTGTCAAAATCGATGCCAAACAGATCACCTGCGAGAGACTCCCAGGAGTCACCTTCACCCGACGGATTGATGCCAAACGGCTCTTTGCTTTTATTCATATGCGCAAAGTACACGTTCCGTAGAGTTTTTTCAAGATTTGCGCCTGTTCTGAATTTTTATATCTCAGGGAAATCATTGACTGTCTGAGTATTCGATATGGTGGATCACCGCCTGCAGTTTGCGGGCTTTCTCCAGCATGGAATGGTAGCGGGGCACCTTGGCATAACCGACCTGGCGTGCCAGCAGATCTGCTTCGGAACTCAAAACTACTGTACAGGGAATAGATTTAACCTGTAAAATATCAGCGATTTCGCGGTCTTTATCAAAATCCAGGTGAACTGGTTCAAAAGCCTGATTCAGATAACGCGTCATCCGCGGATCGGAAAGCGTCTCCTGTTCCAGTTTGCGGCAGTAAGTACACCAGCTGGCATCAAACACGATGTAAACCGGTTTGTTGCTCTTCAGTGAAGCTTGATGCGCTGATTCCAGATCAGTGTGCCACTTGATCTCATCTGCCGTCTTCGTCTCCGCTTTCGATAATTCTATTGAGATGCCAACCAGGGCAACGATCGAAAAACCAATAATGCCCCATTGAATCAGTTTGGGAAGTCTTTTCATCTCTGTGACTCCTTCACAAGTCTGAACTGTCATCCCTGACAGCTGTACTTATGTGGTAAAACGTGGTGACCCGGTTAAGAGTGAGCTTCTGTTAAGAACATATTTGATTGATTCGAGACGTGGCAGACACGGTATTTCGTGATCTGAAATACCTGGATGCAAAGACGAACAGACCTGAATCCAGGGAAATCGTCGTAAATCATTCATTTAACTTTATCGGAGTGAATCGGGGAACTACTGTGATCGATTCGACCCGATTCACCTGAATAACCGGCACATGGCCGGTAAAGTTTACCTAACCGGAACAGAGTGGGGGCGAAACACAGAAAAAGCCAAAGCGGCAGACAGATTTGATGAGAAATCTGTTGCCGCTTTGGCTTTGAATCAATGGGACAGGGCCGCGGTCAATTTTCGGGTGGTGTTTGCGGCTTTGCTTTGGCAGGCGTCTCTTTCGGAGCGGGCGCCGGTTTGCTGGCTGAATTTTCAGCCGCGGGTTTTTTCGCAGCTTCCGCGTCTTTGGCGGGTGACCCGGTTTCGGGTTTCTTATCTTCACTGTTTGCGGGTGCCGGCTTTTTGGCAGTTGCAGGGTCCGGTTTTTTACCCGCCGGTGGAGTGGCCGGCTTTCCAGCGGGAGGCGCAGTGGTATTTGCTTTCGCTGGAGCCGCTTCCGGTTTCTCAATCGGTTCAACCAGGGCTTTGCGTTTCAATTTCAGCGATTCGAAGCTGTTGGCAGAGATGACGTAGTACCAGTTGGCGAATCGCTCGTTGAGTTCCTGAGCCAGTTCGCTGCCCTGGGCGACCTTGTCATCGTATTCCTTCAGTTTGCGTTCATAGGTTTTCAGTTGAGACTGATAGGCTTTCATGGCCTTTTCATAGGCGGCTTGCGGACTCGGCTTCTCGTCTGCACTGGCTTCTTTTTTGTCTGTTTCCGATTCCTTTTTATCCGTTGCCGGTGTTTCTTTCAGATCGGCTGGTTTTTCAGGCGGTTCCGGTTTTTGAGGAGGGTCGCCGAGATAGGCCGGATCAAAGGCAGCTGTGACCAGCAGATAACGACTGGTTTTCAGCGCACTGTCATTTCCCTTTTCGGACTCCGCATTCTCAGCCGGTTTGGCATCATCGGATTTGGCGTCACCCTGTTTCTCATCCGCTTTATCATCTTTCTTTTGACTGCTGTTTCCCACTTCGATATCAAGCGTACTGCCTGTGAAGATTTTGCCGAAGTACAGTGAGTAGACCACTCCCTGACTGGTCGCCAGTACCACTTCCCCCTCATTGGAGGCCAGCTGGGTATTTCCCTGGGGACCTCGCGCCAGTACAAACCCTTTATTCTGCAGATCGAACAGATCCAACTGGGTTCGCGGTTTAAGTGCTCCCGATTCTTTGAGGCCTGCCGCCAGTTCACTCGATTTGGGGCGGATCCCCTGAATCTTCAGGTCAGTGAGAGTATTGACCAGCTGGTTGACGTCGGCGGTATTCAGTTTTTGCGTCTCTTTGTCCAGGCCCCTCATTTCCCAGGGGGTGGTTGAATTCTTACGCGTGAGGACCGTCACGTTTTCTTCAGGGGTCTGACTTTCATAAACGATTTTCTGTTGCGCTTCATCGATTGAATAATGGCTGATTAAAATTTCTATCAGTCGATCGCGGTCGACTTTCAGGATATCCGGTTCAATCCACTCGGAGAATTCGGACGAGAGATCAACATTCAGTTTCGTGCGATAGACGGCGTCTTCATCGACTTTGCGAACATAATATTCATTCGGCTGTTCAGGAACCTGCTTGCCGATGATAAAGTCTACCAGCGGGGCACCCCCTTCTTTGCTGAGCGTCAATCTTTGCCCGCGACCCTTCAGGTTGGTATTGGATTCATCCAGGGGATCAATGACCCCAAAGCGTTCGTGGTCATTCTTGCGCCGGCTTTCCAGCGCACCACGGATCACACCAACCAGCGACGTCGCGGTTTCCGCCAGCTCATCCTCTGCGTCTGCGGGGTAGTCATGATGCGAGGGGATTTTCCATGCACCCTCCTTAAATTCCACATTGAAAACTTTCAGCGTCGCTAAATCTTCGTTGTAGCTCACCACACGCAGCGATTTGGCTTGCGTCGGGTCTGTAAATTCAGGATAGAATTCTTCACCTACATTTTCATAGCCGGTCAGTTGAACCGGTTGAGAAGCACGGTCAGTGAAATAGGCGGCTACCAGGGTAACCGCTGCGATTCCTGCAAATGTCAGTGTTCTGGTCGTTTCATTCATGGCAAACGATTTTACTTATTAAACAGTGAGTTAAATGGAATACTGAATTGATTTCCCGACAAGCTATCTGCATGGCAGGCAGGCGTTATTTCTTCAATCTCCGGTCGGGAGAAATGTTCTGGTTTTCATTTTTGATCCTGAAGAACAGGAAGCACATCCCCAGCAGGATTGCCGGGAACGGCGGGACGAGGATCGCATACCAGCGGATGCGGTCTTCGATGGCCCGGATCTGGCGTTCTGTCTGGGCTTTGATTTTTTCAATCTGTCGCTGTTTTTCCCGTTCGATGTTGGCTTCATCGACTTCCAGCCTCCGACTCTCATTTTCCTCGGCCATTCGCAGCATCTGCTGTTTGGTATTCCCGTCGATGGTGGTGTCCTTGATGATTTTATCACGCTCTGCTTTGAGGCGATCGCGGGCTTCTTTGAGTTTTTCTTCCGCAGTGGCGGTCGCTTTTTCCCGTTCCGCATTGCGTTCTTTCACAAACACGGATGTTTCGCGTTCGACAAGTGTCAGCGTGCGGAGTTGGGAGCGGCGTTTTCGCAGCTTGATGTAGGAATCATCGCCGGCCAACTGGTCGACACAGTTCAATAAGAACGTCACGTTGTCAATTTTCAGACCGAAGGCCTGGCGCTCCCGGATATTGAACAGCTCATCTGAGATCAGGTCGGCATCAGCTACGAAGATCACATCAAGATCTTTGATTTTCGACTTCTCGGTCGAAGTAATCTGCGCTGCAATCACGTGCGAATATTCGTCGATCAGGCGTGGCGGATCTTGCGCGATGCGGACAGAATTGAAGAACGGGCTGGTGATCTGGCCCCATGATAGCAGGCCCGAGTTGAGCCCGGTTCTCAGCAGTGGTTCGAAGTTCAACGTGGAATCCGATCGGGGACGAATATTTCCCGGGAAGAAAGTCAGAATTTCCTGCAGTCCGCTGGTGATATTACTGTCCTGGCTGAAGGCACCCCTGACGCCGCTTTTGGGGCTGATGAAAATCAGCTCAGGGCGTACGACCTCGGAAAATTCCGGATGGGGGTTAAAATAGTCAAATACGACTTCCCCGTTGTCCCAGGCAATCTGCAGCAGGTTCAGCAGTGGAGTCAGACGTCCGTCATCCGCCTTGGGGGTTGGCGGCGGTTGTCGCATGCCCATCATGCCCCCCGGACTGGGTTTCGGCATCCGTGGTGCATTCTGGATGCCTCGTCCTCCGCCGTAGACGGGCAGGGGGTCATCGCAGATCAATGTCGGTTTCCCTTTTTTGACGTACTCGATCAGGTTGTTCAACTGTGGTTCTGTCAGCGAAGAAGGCAGCACGGCGATTAACACATCGTAAGCGGTATCGCTGATCGGGGAATCGGGAGAGACCTGCTCGACCTTGTATTGTTTCTTGAGCTCACTGACGATCAACCACGGCGGCTGGTTGCCCCCCATGCCCATATCCAGGCCGCCAAAGATACTGGCGTCGGTATTGAGAATTCCAACCGTCAGACGCTCATCTTTCGAAACGGTGCGAATGGAACGCGTGAGTTCATATTCGATCGGGGTTCCCACATTGAAGAAGGGGATCACGACTTCATCGGTTCCGCTTTTGACGACGGCTCCCATGAAGATTGTATCAACAAAGGCACGACCACCACGTTCTGTCTGAACCTGCTGGGGTGAAATATTCAGCAGGCGGGCTTCTTCTTCCGCTTTACTGAATGGTTCCACATCAACAAAACGAACCTGAAGCCGTTTGCCCCCCAGCTGGTTATATTCCCGCAACAGACCAATCAGTCGTTTGCGGATCGGCACGTATTCACGCGAGACTTCCGGGCTGATGAAGGCTTCAATGGTGATCGGATTTTTTTCATCAATCTTTTCGAGCAGGTCCCTGGTTGTCTTAGACAGGCTGTAAACCTTTTCGGCGGTCATGTCGATGCGGCTGCTGCCGTAAGAGACAATGACATTCGCACTGATCAGAATTACTGCCAGTGAAACAGTGCGGACCAGGTACTGCAGTCCCATCGAATTCTTCTGCTGTGAACTCCAGTGCCGCCGCGTAATCAGGATCCGGTTCAGATACAGCATCATTACGGCCAGTGAAATAAAATACAGAACCGCGCCGAGGGGAATGACCCCCGTGCTGAAGTCCTGGAACTGTTCGACCAGGCTCAGGTTCTGGATCAGGTCACTGGACGGAGCAATCTGGCCGATGAAAATCGGGATTGCACAGATGACGGTTCCCAGCACAAATGCGACCGTGGTACTGCTGGTCAGGGCCGAGGCGAACATGCCTGCGGCCAACAGGGAAGCACCGGCCAGCCAGTAGCCGAAGTAGGTGGTAAACATCAGGCCCATATCGGGATTGCCGATTTTCCAGAGTACAAACACGTGCGTCACCGAGAACAGCAGCGCGATGGTGTAGACGGCGAGTACCGCCAGGAATTTACCCAGCAGGATTTCCAGGTCGGAAGCGGGCAGGGTGAAAAGCAGTTCGTCCGTTCCCATTTTTTTCTCATCTGCCCAGGCACCCATGGTAATTGCCGGGATGATGAATAACAGCAGTAAGGGATACCACAGGCTCAGTTGATCGAGGTTTGCCTGATTGTTCGCGAAGAACTGCTGGTTGAACGCGGCAAAGGCGCCGGCTACGACAAATACCACGATAAACAGATAACCCAGTACTCCGGAAAAGTAACTCTGTACGTTTCGCTTGAATACGGCCAATACAACGTTGTTCCGCAACATAACAGAAGGGTCCTTACGTCAGCTTTATCTGATACTATAAATGAGTCGGTAAAAGAAATATTACGCGTGTGTCAGTTTGTGGAAACGCGTTTCCATATCGTCCTGGCTGTTTCCCAGCTCAGCTACGGAACCGTCAAACACGATTGAGCCCTGGTTGATCAGGATTACACGGCTGCAGACCGCTTTGACTTCCTGCAGAATATGAGTCGAGAGCAGGATGGTTTTGGTTTTACCCAGATCACGAATCAGGTCTCGCACGGACTGATTTTGATTTGGGTCCAGGCCACTGGTAGGTTCGTCCAGAATCAGAATATCCGGATCGTGCAGTAATGCCCCTGCCATGCCCACGCGTTGTCGAAAACCACGAGAGAGTTTTCGGATTGGTTTTTTCCAGACACTGCTCAGATCGCATTTCTCCATGACGAACTCCAGGCGATTGCTGAGTTCGGCGGCTGACATGCCCCGCACGCTTCCGGCATAGGTCAGAAAGCCCTGGGGGGGCATCTCTTCATACAGCGGACCATTTTCGGGGAGGTACCCGAGTTTCTGGCTGGCTTCAATTCGATGTGTACTCACATCAAATCCGCCGACGCGTGCCTGGCCTTCACTGGGGGAGAGAAACCCAGTCAACAGCTTCATGGTAGTAGATTTGCCCGCGCCGTTGGGACCCAGAAAGGCGGCGACCTGGCCGCGGGGAACGGAAAATGTCACATCTTTTGTCGCGGCGAACTGGCCATAGAATTTACTCAATCCGATGGCTTCAATCATGTTCTCACCGGACGAAGTTTCAGACTGCTCTGCAGAAGATTGCTGAACCTGTTCCGACATTACAATGATACTCCCGATGATTATCTCGTGGCTTGATTCAACAGAAAGACTGTAAGGTCACGGTCTGCCAGAGACCTCGCTCAAATCCTTTTACGTGAGAGATCGTCCGACAGTTGGGTGGTTTGTTCATTTTTAACTGGAACGTGTTAAAAACACAACAAAGGGGGAGAGTACGTTTTGAGTTACACAGATGTTATCCCATTTTGTACCAACGCCGGAATGCCGGTCAGGCTGACGGGAAAACATCCACATTGTCCATATAGAAATAATCCCCGCATTTCCTGATGTCCAGTCTGTTTGAACCTGATTTCCGAATTTATTTCGCGGATCGATCCCTTTCAGGCTGTTTCAGTCAGACTACAAAAAAATCGGTTGTACCTGGTCCGGGCACAACCGATTTCTATTATTCGAACTCAGTAGAGTGCTTTGTCAAGCTGGACTGTGTCCCGTTTTACTGTAGCGTCTCCAAGGCCATTTGGGCCGAGTATAATAGAATGTGAGACGCTAAGGTTAAATGTGACGCACTCTAAAAATTGAGGGTTGGGTGTGTTGATGACGTGCTCCGTTGTCGCACGCTCGTGATATTTATCAACCCAAAATTTTAAAATGACACTCCAATAGATTATTGAGCAACGACTTCGGGCCCTTCGACCTGCTCGAAGTATTTTTCGACCTGGTACTTTGCCTCGAGTTCCTGGCTCCACTCGAAGTTGGTCTGCTGCTGTTCCATCTGGGCCATCGGCAGGTACGGAGAAAAGAAGAAGAACATGTCTTCCTTCAGAAACTCCTGGTACATGGCGGTCAATCCGCCGGGCGTGGAGGGAATGCGGTTGATGACTTTCACAACATAACAGACCGTTTTGTCGGCATTCATCACGACGCCGACTTCTCCGTTATCCAGATTGTCAAAGACTTCTTCCATGAATTCGTTACCGGCTCCTGCGACGGCTGAAATGCTTGACAGCTCCGGACGAGGCATGGAAAACGGATTGCTGGCATTGGCAGTGGAAGTCCGCATCCAACTGAACGATTCTGTTGTCGTCGTGGACAGTTCAGTCCCTTCCTTCTTGCCGGTGATGGTCTGACCTTCGATTGCAGCCGACATTTCTTTGTCGCCGCTGATCAGTTTTTTCAGCTCCTCTCCCCGCTTCTGAGCCAGGGGGCGGGCTTTTTCCAGCTTTAACTGTTCCGTGATCTGCTGATCAATTTCCGGATCGTCGAATTCAGGGATGGTGGCATCGACGTGTTTGGTCTTCCAGTAACTGAGTAATCCGCTGGAGAAAGAATCTTCTGCTTCGTAAGGGATATAGGTCAGGTTAACGGGAGTTTCAAACAGTTGTTCGATGACTGTCCGTGGTTGTGCTGCAAACTGATTGATACTTGGCTCACGGGCAGTGCCCAGTGGGTATTTCTCAGATTCCGACATTTCCTGAGCCGACATCATCGGCGTAATGTTGTAAATCAGCTGATGTTCGGCAGCATACTCTTTGAGAGCCTTGCTTGCTTCTTCCGGTGTGGGCCGTGTGGCCCCTTCTTCCGGGTTGGTGATTTTGTCACTGAGTTCATTCATGAACAGCTCTGCATCGGAAATTTTATCTTTCATCAATTCCAGTGTGCGTTCACGTAACAGCTGATCGCGGATTTCACTTTTCAAATCTTCATTCAAGGGGCGATAAGGTTCCAGTGGCGGGGGAGCCGTGGTGGTCGCTTCCGGTTTGATTTCTGCAGTTTCTGCACCCGGTTTGGGAGCAACAACGGGAGATTCCGCTGGTTTTTCATCTAACAGGGAAACGAATGTGGCAGACTCAGCAGCAAGTGCACTGGACTCTTCTTTCTTTTCCGGCTGTTCTGATTTCGGTTCAGGTTTGGTTGCAGGCTCCGGTTTTGCATCAGTCTTGGGTTTGGCAGGTGTTTCAGCTTTAGCGGGCGTCTCTGTTTTGGTGGGAGCCGTTGGGGGTTTCTCTGTCGGCTTCTCGCCAGTTTCCGGTTTAGGTGCTTCTGCCGGTTGCTCGGTAGCAGGACCGGTGGGAGCAGGCATTTCGGGTGCCGTCGGAACGGTGGAGCCAGCGGGAAGATCCGGGATGGGATTGTTTTTGTAGAGGCGTTCTTTATTGTCTTCGTAGAAAGCCGCAATCTCTTTGTCGGTCACAGGGGGAACCTGCTTTTCAGTATCCACGTAATCCGCCATCAGGTATTCCACCTGCACCTTCTGAGGTTGGCGTAATCCCGGTGAACCAGGACCTTTTTCGCCCGGGAAGACGGTTTTATAGGTTTCAAAGAATGCTTTTTTCTCGGCGGGACTCGGTGCGGGGACTTCGGCTTCAAAGTCTTTGACTGGTAATGCAACGAGTTCCAGTTCCTGCCGGACATTGAACTTTTTGTAGAAGTTCCAGTATTGAGCAGGAGTCAGTGAAACTTCAGGTCGCAGCATCTGGAAAGCCTGTCGTGCCTGCAACTGATCGCGGAAGATGTCGTAAATCTGACCTTCGGTCTTGCCCAGTTGCTGACAGGTTTCCTGAAAGGCTTTGCGGCTGAGTTTATTGTTCGTGTAGCGGGAAATATAGTTGGAGATCGCATCATCAGAGATAATCAGGTTCATTTTTTCCGCTTCTTTGCGGAACAGGAACTCAAGGATGATGTCATCTTCCATGTCACGACCGAAACCAAACATGGCGCCGCGGGGAGGCTGAGGACGCTGCTGTTCTTCTTCCGTCAGGGACGCCATATAGGATCGCATGATGAACTGATTGGCAATCTGGCGATTCTGGACCATCTCCTGGTACTCTCGCATATCGATGTTGCCAGCAGTGCTTCTGACTACTGTTTCTGCGCCGACTTTGGGGATGTAGAGATAACCCACGAAGAATCCGATGATGACTCCCACGGCCGCGAACTGAATTCCTTTGCCGCGGTCACGGCCCAGGTACCAGAACACGAACCCGAACAGCAGCATTCCCGCAATGGGAGGAAACTGCGCGGGTGTCAGCTGGTCCATGACGATAAAGGCGAACAACGCCAGAATGGTCAGAGGAACCATTAATACTTTTTGTTTTTTACGAAACAATTCCAGTGGCGAGGCCATTCTGTTTCCTTCTTCAGTCTGCAAGTCGAATGAATTCGAATTCCTGTAGTGAACTTCCGGTGTCAACGAGATCCGATTGAAGTAATCGCTGGTTTTCGTATCTTCCAATTGGAAAAGAGTTTTCCGTTTATTTCATGTGTTGTAATTTATTCCGGCCATTCGTGAAAGTCTTCTCTCAAAGAATCCTGCTGTTTCCTGTCTCTTCCTGCTCCGAAAAGTGCCCGGTTTGGGGACGGCCTGCCTGATGAAAAAATAAATACAGGCTTGACAGAGACTTTTAAGACGGTTAGAGATTGCCGAATGAAGTTTACAAACTGATCCGGATTCAGCAGATCCAAAATACAATAAACAGGAATGATTGAGCCGCGTATTGTAGCCAGCTTGACTCTGGAGGCAAGGTCGACGTCGGTTTCTCAGGAAGGGCATGTCTGGTGGCAAAAAAGAAGCTGAAGGCACTGGTGATCGTGGAATCACCGGCGAAAGCCAAGAAAATCGGCAGCTATTTAGGCAGCGACTATAAGGTCCTGGCCAGCATGGGCCATGTCCGTGATCTGCCTGCCAAGGCTTCTGATATTCCAGCGGAATTCAAGAAAAAACACAAATGGGCGACCCTGGGCGTCAATGTCGAGTCGGAATTCGAACCTTATTATCTGGTGCCCAAAGAGAAGAAAAAGACGGTTCAGGAACTCAAAGATGCCCTGAAAGATGCCGAAGAGCTCATTCTCGCGACCGACGAAGACCGCGAAGGAGAGAGTATCGGCTGGCATCTGGCCGAGCTGCTCAAACCGAAAGTCCCGGTCAAACGCATGGTTTTCTCTGAAATCACCGAGGAAGCCATTCAGGAAGCGATCGCCAACCCTCGCGAGCTCGATCTGAACCTGGTCTCAGCCCAGGAAACCAGGCGTGTGTTGGATCGTCTGTACGGTTTTACATTAAGCCCGTTGTTATGGAAGAAGATTGCCCGGGGCCTGTCAGCCGGCCGTGTACAGTCGGTCGCCGTGCGGATCCTGGTCCAGCGCGAACTGGAACGGCTCGCTTTCAAAAGCGGTACCTACTGGGATTTGAAAGCCCAGCTCAAGACCGGTGAAGGCGCGGAATTCGAATCGATGCTGATGACGGTCGACGGGAAAAAAGTCGCCAGCGGGAAAGACTTCGACGAATCTACGGGGAGACTCAAAGAGGGCGCCGATGTTCTGCTGCTGAATGAACAGCAGGCAGGGGACCTGCTGGAGCGGGTGAAAAAATCGGACTGGACGGTCACGTCAGTCGAACAGCGATTGCAGTCGCGTAAACCGCCCGCCCCGTTTACGACCAGTACCCTGCAGCAGGAAGGTAACCGCAAGCTGAATATGTCCGCGCGGGAGACCATGCAGGTCGCCCAGCGTCTGTATGAAGATGGTCACATTACTTATATGCGTACTGACAGTGTCAATCTTTCCAACGAAGCGGTTTCGGCTTCACGCAAACGGATTGAAGATCTGTACGGTAAAGATTATCTCAGCCCTGAAATCCGCCGCTTCGATACCAAGTCCAAAGGGGCACAGGAAGCACACGAAGCGATTCGCCCTGCCGGTAAATCGATGAAAACGGTAGAAGAGCTCGGCCTCAAGGGGCAACAGGCCAAGCTGTATGCCATGATCTGGAAACGAACCATGGCCACGCAGATGGAAGAAGCCCGTCTGCGGTTTCAAACTGTCACGATCACAGCTGACAACGCTGAGTTTCGTGCGACGGGACGTCATGTCGAATTTCCCGGTTTCTTCCGTGCGTATGTGGAAGGCTCTGATGATCCGGAAGCAGCATTGGATGACAGCGAATCGATGCTGCCTCCCCTCGAAGAGAATCAGGCTCTGGAAGCCAGCGAAATCGAACCACTCAAGCACGAAACCAAACCACCCGCGCGCTACACGGAAGCCACGATTGTCCGCAAGCTGGAAAGCGAAGGCGTCGGGCGTCCAAGTACGTATGCTTCGATCATCGGCACCATCCAGGACCGCGGCTATGTCAATAAATCAGGCAGCCAGCTGGTGCCTACTTTCACAGCGCTGGCAGTCACCCGTCTGCTGGAGAAGTTTTTCCCGAACCTGGTCGATCTGCAGTTCACCGCTGCCATGGAACAGGAACTGGATGACATCGCCGTGGGTGAAGGGGATCGCCTGCCTTATCTGAATCAGTTCTATCGAGGTGAAGCAGGCCTGGATGAACAGGTTAAATCTAAGGAAGAAACCATCGATGCACGGGAAATCTGCACGCTGGATCTGGAAGGGATCACTTCGGCAGTCCGCGTTGGTCGCTATGGACCCTATGTTTCCAACGAGGCAGATGAAGATCCGGTTTCGGCTTCAATTCCCGATAATATTGCCCCTGCAGACCTGACAAACGAGCTGGCTGAAAAATTAATCCGCCTGAAAGCCGAAGGCCCGAAGTCGCTCGGCATGCATCCCGAGGAAAACACTCCCATCTATAAACTGCATGGGCCCTTTGGTCCGTATCTGCAGTTGGGAGATGTCGTTGAAGACGGCCCAAAGCCCAAGCGTGTCAGTATTCCCAAGAACGTGGATCCCGATACGATCGATTTTGAAACCTCTTTGAAATATCTGAGCCTGCCGCGTGCGTTAGGCGAACATCCCGAGACCGGCAAAAAAGTGAATGCCGGCATCGGTCGATTTGGCCCCTACGTGCTGCATGATAAAGTTTACAAGTCACTGGGCAAGGAAGATGACATCCTGACCATTGATCTGCCTCGCGCGGTCGAACTGCTCAAACAGGCGCGCAAACGCAGTGCTCCCACACCGATTCGGGATCTGGGGAAACATCCGGAAGACGAAGAGCCGATCGGCATTTTCGATGGCCGTTACGGGCCTTATGTGAAACATGGCAAAATCAACGCGACGATTCCCAAAGAGTACGAAGTCGAGAATGTGACACTCGAGCAGGCCGTCGAATGGCTGGATGCCAAGGCAGCGAAAAAAGGCGCCAAAAAAGCAGCCAAAAAGAAGTCCGCAGCGAAGAAGACCACCAAAAAAACAGCCGCGAAAAAGACGACAAAAAAAGCGGCTGCAAAAAAGAAGACCACCAAAAAGAAAGCGGCGAAAAAAACTACAAAGAAGAAAGCGGCTAAGAAAGAAGAATCAGAAGAATAACATCACGTCTCAGATCAGGCCGATGCTTTCGAAGTGTCGGCCTGTTTCTTTTCAGACGCGGCCTTCTCTTCTTCAATTTCTTTGCAACGCTTCTGATCTGCTGCATCAACCTCTTTCTGATCCAGATCAAATTCGTCGATCAATTCGCGCCGTCGTATTGTTATCTTCCGGTCAAACTCACTCAGCACATCCAGAGCACGATCGCGCGAAGTCACTAAGCCGATTATCAGGTATTGCGTAATCGCGATGCCATAACAGACCCAGCCCACTGTCCCTTCCGTCGTTGCGGACAGAATTGCAAACACCGGCGAGGAACGATTGATATGCTGGCAGACCACTCCCTTCAGAATGACACGCCATTTTTCTTTTAACTCGCGGAAGATTCCATATTCCCGGGATAACTTTAATGAGGGAGGACCGGGATGAATAATCGAAAACAGTTCCTGGTCTGGCATCGCTTCTATGACACCGATCGCCAGGAGAATTCGAAGCCCCGTAAGAATCGACAGTTCGGTTCCCTGCAGGCTGAGAGGTACCCATCCTGCAAATAATGCCGACTCCATATTAGCAGTGGCAGCCAGCAGCAACAGGGAACCACGAAACCACTGCTCGAGGTCTTTTTCAAGCTCGTCATCGATTTCCTGAACCCGGATGACCTTATTCAGCATCAAATGGAATATCGGGATTGCTATTAATCCGATAAAAAATCGCATTAGAGGCTTCAACAGGATTCGAATAAATCCACCCACGATAATTCCTAACTGATCGAAGGGTATTGGCACGAGTATGTCTCCCTGACAGTTTAAACGCTCATGGTTCTGTCAGGGATTAAAAAAGACCGCGGAAAATCCGGGTCTTAAGCGAAAGTTGAGTTCCTATTATGACTTAAAATGAGTCGAGGAGACAAGATAAATCTGAAACAACTGCTTTACCAGCGAATCTGTTCGTAAAGTTGCAGTAAACGTTGGCCCCGGTTTGGGTTGAGTTGCTGGACATACGCCACACGGCCACGCAGATGACTGGCAAAATCCGGTTGATTCTCGCGGTTCTGAGTTCCCGGTCCCTGGCGAATGCAATTTGTGAGAATCGCTTTCAGCAGATCAAATTCTTTGCGAGGCACATTCGCATGCTCATTCACGACGACGCCCGTTACTTTCTGCTGTTGATTATTGCGTAACACGCGACGCTTCATCTGATTCACCTGGAACCGTTCAGAGCGGATGATCTGATTGACCAGCGGCAGAAACACCTGTAATGATCGCAGAAACGCTTCTGATCCTGAAAAAGTCAGATCGTCGGCATAGCGTGTGTAGTCGGCATCAAAGGCGCGGGCCAGTCCGGAAAGTCGCACGTCGAGCGAATAGGCGGACAGGTTCGCCAGCGCAGGAGAGGTAGGTGCCCCTTGAGGCAGATGCCGCGACAGATACGGAATGAGCGGTCGCAGGCTGCCATCCGGGAAAGGCAGGCTACTGGGAATCACGGATGTGGTGAGTCGTGCCAAATACAGCGATGCTTCACGGCAGTATCCCAGGTTACGAAAGATAGCAACCACGCGGGAAAATTTCACGCTGGTGTAAAAGTTCTCCAGATCAAATTTCACAACCACACGTTTGCCCGTGTGTGGTGCTGCATTGGTCACAGAAGAGCGACCGCGTACAAATCCGTGAGCCGCTGTATGCAGGGGAATCGGATTCAGAATCTCCCGCAGGATCTGCTGCTGCGCCATTTTTAAAAACGGGCGGGGCGATTCGATCAATCGGAACCCGGACCGTTTTGGTTTCCAGTGATAGAGATAATGCGATTCCTGTTCGTCATCGGGACGATCAAACTGTGTGAAGCGATGTGTCAGCCAGGCCACTTTCCCCAGCGGGAGTCCCAGCCACTCAGCGAGTTCGGCAGGCGTGCAGAATTGTGGCAGTGCGTAGCGGGCCAGTTTCTCGGCATCGCCATCTTTGGTCATGTCGAAATAATGGCCGGTTCGCGCACCGTAGCGTGCCAGTTCGTAGGGGGGCGCTGCGACTTCTTCGATGTTCTCCACCCGGCTCGAATGACTGCTGCTATAGCGTAATGGTTCCAGTTTGACTTTGCCTCGGGGGGGGCGAGGAGTGGTTTCTTCCGGGATGGGGGTCGACTCTACTGGCGAGACGGTCGGGCGCGGGGGAGCGCCGAAGAAAATCCGTCGTAAGAAATCAAATAAGCCCATTGAAAAAACCTGCAGTCATTCCGTTTCTATTGAAGGCAAATCAGTGCCTAAAAAAATGGCCAGCGGGCCGCACAACCGATCCTGTGACGAAGTGTTGCTACGATAAGCGTCTATCGTAGCGACACTTCAAGTGTCGTAGTGTGGTCAATCCTTCTCCCGCGGGGTATCCCCGCAGAACTCTGAGCGATCTGTTTAGATTCAGTCAGAGTCAGAACTTGTGCGACCCACTGCCCATTATGTCTGCAAATCGTAGCCTTTTCGTGAGATGCGTCAATGTTAAGTCTGGTGAATCTGGCCAATGCCGCTATTTTCCATCAGGATAAAAATTTTGTAAACTGAAGGGACCCGTCTGACAGTATATAACGCTGCATCCCATAGGACGAACTGCAATTGCTACGATTGACAGACCCGGCTAAAGTGCGAGAATTCTGGGGATTTCACAACAGTGCATTCTCAAGCCATTTCAGCTATGCTGACGCGATCCTGGTGGAACATACATCACACGCGCCAGAAGTAGATAGATATACAAACAGAAAGTTGAGCAGATGCTGGGAAATGTCTCTCCCACCGAATTCGATTTGCGATTTTCATTCTGGGGAATCCCGATCCGCGTCCATCCCCTGTTCTGGTTGATGGCGGGCTTTATGGGCTGGTATCCCGATGATCCGAAAATCACGCTCATCTGGATCGCCTGTGTATTTATCTCGATCCTGGTGCATGAACTGGGACATGCTGTCATGGCGAAATATTTCGGCTGGCCTCCTGAAATTGTACTCTATCACTTTGGCGGACTGGCCATCTATCAGCCTTACTCGGGGCT
>NZ_CAXAVM010000134.1:0-19782 GCF_963972345.1 uncultured Gimesia sp.
GCAGGGATTTCGGGTGTTTCTTATTATTCAGGCAAACAAGGTCGCTTGTCTTGGGTCTAGTTCGTTACGACAGCGCGAATCCCCCTCCAATGTAAGCCGTTGCCCCGCCCCCGCGAATGACACCAGCCACACGATTTAGTGTTCTGTTGTATTACTGATTGTTCTGATCAGCTTGTGAAAGTAATCATTAAAAATGCTCAGAGCTGGCTTTTGCCCAGTCTTGTTTCCAGAAAGAATCTGTTGGGGAGGTCTGCAGTTCGTTCTCTTTCGCCTGATAAAAGATTTCCGCGTAACTTTTCACAGTGGTGGCATTGACTCTACGCATCAGCAGTTCTGGAGAGAGTTGGTCCGGTGAGCTCAATCCAAGAGAGGCGATGATCTGATTGAACTCCATCACAGTCGAATGCTGAAAATAGCGGACTCGATATTGTTTGACTTCCGGCAGAAGTCCTCTGGTGCGCGTCTGGTCCTGTGTGGTGATGCCGGTTGGGCAGCGATTCGTCTCACAGATTTGTGCCTGAATGCATCCCAGTGAGAACATCATGGCCCGGGCAGCATTGCAGTAGTCGGCACCATGGATGAGACGTCGGATCATTTCGAAGGCAGAGTCCACTTTCCCGCTGCAACCCAGTTTGATCTGTTTTCGCAAACCGCAGGCAATAAGAGATTGATGTACGAAATGTAAGCCTTCTGCGAGGGGGGCACCGACATGATCTTGATACTCCAGTGGTGCTGCCCCGGTACCTCCTTCACCTCCATCGACAATAATATAATCAGGTAGAATTCCGGTTTGCAGCATTGCTTTACAGATTCCCAGAAACTCACTGCGACGTCCCACACATAATTTGAACCCGACGGGCTTGGCATCAGATAAATCACGCAATCGCTGAATGAAATTCAACAGACCGCGGGGGGAATCAAACTCACTGTGCCCGGGGGGTGAGATGCATTTTTCATGTGCAGGCACTCCACGCGTCTCTGCAATTTCTTCTGACATTTTGGCGGCCGGCATCACTCCACCCAGGCCGGCTTTTGCGCCCTGGGATAACTTGATGGTGATACATTTCACCGCGGGTTCTGCTGCTTTATTTTGAAATTGCTCCGGGTCGAAATTGCCATTCTCATCGCGGCAGCCAAAGTAAGCGGTCCCGATCTCCCAGACCAGATCACCACCCGGTTTTAAATGATAGGGGCTTATACCACCTTCTCCAGTTGCATGTGCAAAACCGCCCAGTCTGGCACCACCGTTTAACGCCAGAATGGAATTGGCACTCAATGAACCGAAGCTCATGGAAGACACGTTCAATAAAGACATTTCGTATGGATGCCGACAAGCTTCACCACCAATTCGGACACGAAACTGTGTTTCACTGGCCTGCCTTGGATTGATCGAGTGTGTTAACCATTCATAGGCCGCCTCATAGACATCCAGTTCGGTACCGAACGACTTTTCTTCGTGTTCGTCTTCTGCACGCTCATAAACAATTTGTCTGCTGTTCCGGTTAAACGGGGCACCATCAGTATCACTTTCGACGAAATACTGATGCAGTTCCGGACGTAACTCTTCCGACGCGAAGCGGAGATATCCCAATAGCGGGTAGTTACGCAATACATTATTGGATGAGAAAAAAAGATCGTAAAATCCCACTCCCGTGAGGAGCAGAAACGGTATCGTCAGCCACATCCAGTGAAGAGATGCAGTTACAACCAGAATACAACCTAGTAAGGCCAGAATTACAGATAGCAGTAAGGGAATATATCGCATCATGATTAACGGCTTCTGGTTTTCAAACCATTTGCGTTTTAAAAAGGACTATAGAACCTGATATATTTATGGTCGAAAATAGGAATTAATTATATCAGAGAGTCTGGCGTTTTTTCACTGTCGTATACTTCTGAGCTTCACCAGCGCAGATGTAGAAGTCATCACTGCCAAAGCTCCTTTTCTGTCACTTATTGTAAGGAAATCAAGTTCTGGGTACCATCGCTGAACGGCTTGTATCGCCAGTTCTGACCTGCCTCACAAATGGTAAGTTGAGACGATTAAAGTGGTGAGTACTAGTCTAGTAGAGAGTTACGACAAATTAACAGCCCCCTGACTCCTCCCTGCGACATACCAAAGAAATCACGTCCGTTACGCTAAATTCCATACTCGCTGTTTCAATCGTTTGCGATGCAAAAGCTCTGCTACCGAACTGTGAGCGAATCACTGGTCAGATGGACGTCTTCATCGAGTTCTCTATTCAGGTTTTATACGACGCCATTATAATAAAGCAAGGTCTCATTCATGACTGCGATTATCACCGTCATCACTGAGTCGTTCGTATGTGTAAATCAGTTATTTGAGTACCGAGATATTCAATTGCGTGAAAGCTTGAATCAAATCAGATTGTTGTCAGTAAATAATTGACTCTGGTTCTGGAATGGAGGAAATCTTTCTGAATAAAACCTTACTTTGGCTGTATAATATTTTCATAGAATGAAACACAAACAATATATCCTGTGCCGTTTGCAGGAAAGAACGTTTCAGATCGACTTGCAATTTCTTCCTTATTATTGATGAAACATTCAGCATGTCTGGAAATCATGTTAAACACGAAAAGGGCTCTTATCGTTTTATGATCAACTGCATGAATATAGTTGTGCTTTGTGTGATGTTAATCTTGCCCTGCAATGCGAGTGCGCAAACACCTCAGCAGATTCTGAAAGAGGTCGGTATCACGCCGCATCCAGGGCAGTCGATTCCGCTGGATGCAGTTTTTAAGGATCATTCCAGTGATGAAATTTCCTTACGCGAAGCGTTAGATCATCAACCCGCCGTACTCTGTCTGGTTTATTTTGATTGTCCAATGCTCTGCAAGTTATCAGCCGATGGCCTGGTACGGGCCGTCAGTGAGATCCAGGAAGAAGTAGGAGACGACTTTCAGGTGATTATGGTCAGTTTTAATCCGGCTGATACACCGGAAAAAGCAAATCTGGCCCGCCAGCGACTGATTCAGAAATATGGTCGTTCTCCTGAAGGCAGCGGCTGGTATTGTCTGACCGGTTCCCAGGCAGAGATTGAACGCCTGACATCCGCAGTGGGATTTCAGGCTCACTGGGATGAAACGATTCAACAGTACGCGCATGCCAGCGGACTGATTATTGTTTCTGGAGAGGGGGTCATCACACAGTATCTGGATGGTGTGAATTACGTGCCCCGTGAGCTTTCCCAGGCAATTAAAGCAGCGGGGGACGAAAAGGTTTCAGAGAAATCTGCGAATTCGTTTCTGACATGTTATCTTTATGATCCGACAACGGGACGTTTCGGTAGTGCTGTGCAATGGACCGTTCGTATTCTGGGCGGACTGACTATAGTCGGCATGCTTTGGATGATGATAGGTTTACAGCGGCAGAATCTTTCGCAGAATGATTCGGACTGATTCAGTCTGCTGTCGATGCTTCAACGCGATCACTGCTGGAATAATGAGTGCCCTGTTCCAGACCTGGATCGAGCGTTTCCTGCCACCCACGGGTTGTGTAATCAGAGATGATACCCAGGATTGCAAAGCAGAGCCACAGAATGCCAACTGCCGCTGTCAGACGCAACACTCCGCTTCCCCCCTTTAAATTCATGAAGATTGCCAAAATCAGCAGGGTTTTGAGGAAAGCGATACTCAGTCCTGCGATCAGATGGGCAGATCCGAGCGGCAATTGAAACAGTCCCACCGTCAACAGCAGCAGGAGCATCAGAGCGACGCACGTCCAGATCAGCTGAGTCGACGATACTTGTTTTGCTGATGTCATGGATGTCTCCTCATTAAGCTTGTGACAGGCTTCTTATGTAAATTCATGTTGCAGTTGGTTGATTTACTTTCAGATCAAATAGAACAGTGGAAACAGGAAGATCCAGATAATATCCACGAAATGCCAGTACAAACCGATTACGGTGAGCGGGTTCTTCAGCCGTCGCGGATTTTTCGAGTATCGCAGATAAAAAGCCAGACCGGATACCAGACTGATGCCGATAATCATATGCAGGGCGTGCAGACCCGTCATACAGAAAAACAATACGAAATATATCTCAACAGAACGACCTGATAGAGGCGTGGATTGTTTTTCTGGCCAGTGAAAGGCAGCACCCGGAAACAGCTGGTGCTTGATTAAATCGTGATATTCATAAAATTCAAAGCTTAAAAACAGGATGCCCAGAACAGCAGTGCTGATCAGATTCCAGAAAACCCGGTGCATGTGGTCTCGTTCAAAAACATTCTCCGAGAGTGCGATCAGAAGACTACCCATCAACAGGAGTCCCGTCATAACGGCACCCGACCAGATTGCCAGATGTTCGCTGCCTTCAGCGAATGCGTCCGAATATTCATAACGGTATACGGTATAGGCGACAAACAGCCCACCAAAGAACAGCACCTCAGTCGCAAGAAATATCCACATTCCCAGCAGAGCCGCAGAGTGCTGCTGTTCGCTGTCATCAAACTGCATTGCTACGATAGACGAAGTCCTGTTCATGTCAGTCTCGTTTTGGGATTCGGTTTGTTTTTCGAGTCCGAGTGAGGCGTCTCATATTGATAAGCGGGTTCCCGAATGACGGGCGTCTCCCGGAAATTATGTGCAGGAGGCGGCGATGTCGTCGCCCATTCCAGTCCAGTCGCATCCCAGGGATTGTCGCAGGCCCGTTTGCCATATTTCAATGACCAGAGCAAATAGAATAATGGCAGTAGATAGCCGATTCCCAGGATCGACGCTCCCAGTGTACTCATGATGTGGAAGACCTGAAATTCACCGGGATACGTATGATAGCGGCGGGGGTTCCCGAGATATCCCAGTATGAATTGAGGAAAAAATGTCATGTTAAAACCGGCGAAGACGATCAGGGCATTGATGCGGCCCAGCCATTCCGAATACATGCGGCCTGTGATTTTGGGCCACCAGAAGTGCATTCCTCCGAGATAAGCCATCACCATGCCGCCCACCATGATGTAATGAAAATGAGCAATGATAAAATAGGTGTCGTGCACATGCACATCGAAGGCCAGTGTAGCCAGGCAGATTCCGGTCAAGCCCCCCATGGTAAACAGGCCGATAAAACCCAGGGCATACAGCATGGGGGTCGTAAGTGAGATACTGCCTTTATACAGCGTGGCTGTCCAGTTAAAAACTTTGACTGCCGAGGGGACCGCAACCAGCATACTCAGTAACGAGAAAAACAGACCTGCATACAGTGATTGACCGCTGACGAACATGTGGTGCCCCCATACCAGGAATCCCAGAATCGCGATTGCCAGGCTGGCCATGGCAATGAATTCATAACCAAAAATCGGTTTCCGGGAAAAGCAGGGGATGATTTCACTGATGACGCCCATCCCAGGTAAAATCATGATGTAAACGGCCGGATGAGAATAGAACCAGAACAGGTGCTGGAACAATAGCGGATCTCCACCGATCCCCGGGTCGAAGATGCCGACTCCCAGTAGTCGTTCGACGGCGACCAGTGCGAGCGTTACCGCCAGAATGGGAGTGGCCAGTACCATAATCAGGCTGGTTGAATACATGGACCAGATGAAGAGGGGCAGTCGGAACCATTTCAAACCGGGGCAGCGCATCGTGTGAATGGTGACGATAAAATTCAAGCCCGTCAGAATGGAAGAAAAACCCGTAATGAAGACCCCGGTTGCCGCCAGAATGACATGGGAATTAGCATAGGTACTGCTGTAAGGTGTATAAAAAGTCCACCCGGTATCGACACCACCCGCAATCACGACATACAGGGTAAACAGACCGCCTGCCATGAACAGATACCAGCTGGCCAGATTCAGACGCGGGAAAGCGAGGTCTCGGGCACCTATCATCAGCGGTACCAGAAAATTACCTAATACGTTAGGGACAGCCGGGATCAGGAAGAACCAGACCATAATGATCCCATGGATCGAAAACAGACGGTTATAAGTATCAGATGAGACCAGATCCCCCTGGGGAGTGATGAGTTCGAGTCGGAACAAAACTGCGGCGGCTCCTCCTACAAAGAAGAAGAATGTCAGCGAAACCATATACAGGATTGCAATGCGTTTGTGATCCAGCGTCATAAGCCAGGAACGCAATGTTGTGCCGTCACTTAAATAGGATTGATGCGTTGCCATTTTCTCTTTAACCACATTCTTGAAACAATTGATACTGTGTTACATCTCGCATTCTAATCTCCGTCTTAAAAAGCAGCGGGACCGGGAACCGGTCCTGAAGCATCAGCGATGGATTTGAGGTAGGCCGTGATTTCCAGGATCTGTTCCGGCGTCAGATGTGTCTGATAACTGGGCATCATTTTTTGATAGCCTCGATGAATCTCAGCCTGGGGTTCGACTATCGCGCGACGGATGTAACTGGCGTCGACGCGGACGGTATGACCACTTGCCAGTGGAAGCAGGCTGCCATATAAACCAGCCAGCGGAGGTCCACTGCGATTGCCTTCAAGTGGATCGTGGCATTGCAGACAGCCGAAGGAAGCCAGGTGCCGGCGTCCCCGTTGTTCCGGTGAAAGTTCTTCACCAGATCTGAGCCATTGTTCGTATTCTTCCGGCGTCTGTACGATGACAGTCCCCCGCATGGCGGAATGACTGGTACCACAGTATTCGGCACAGAACAGATGAAAGACGCCGGTTTTTGTCGGTTGAAACCAGAGTGTCGTATAACGGGCAGGCAGGACATCCTGCTTATTCCGAAATGCGGGGACATAGAAGCTGTGAATCACGTCTTCTGAGATCATGGTCAGTCGAACGGGCTGACCGACGGGAACATGCAGCTGATTGATTTCCCGACTCCCCTGTTCATGCCCAATTTTCCACATCCACTGTTTCGCGACGACATAAATATTCGTAGTCTCTGGAGGTGGTTGATGACCGCGTACATAAACTTCTGCGCCCCAGCCAAAAAAGATCAGCAGGATCAGCAGTGGCACGATTGTCCAGACGATCTCTGTTGCCAGATGGTGTCTTTCCAACCAGCCAGACTGTCGATTTACCTCACGCGTGTGATAATAGCGCACTACAAAAACAATCAGCGCAACCGCAATCACGACAGAAAACAAAGTCGATACTGCCAGTAAGGCCCATGCCAGCAGATCGATTTCACTACCACCCCGCGAGGCAACTTCCGGAAGCAAACGAAATGAGGTATTCATTGATCCGATTCCTCCTGTTGTCCGTTATGATCGGGGGAAAAAGGCTGCAGTCCGCGTTGAGGCAGTAACTGCATGGCGCGCTTGACAGGTATACGTGCCACCCGATGTTCTGCATCCTGCCAGGCATAACTCCGGAGTATCAATGCTTCCCGAGATTGAATGTGTTCTCGATCGTATGCCTGGTTCGGAGCCACACCAGGTGATGACTGTTGTTGCTGCCACTGTTGACCCGCGTGTTCAATCGGGGTGTCTCCAGAAAGCCAGTTCAGACTGAAATGAATCACTGCCAGACAGATCACGAGGAGCAGTAATATTCCGCCAGCAGTATACCAGACTCTCGAAACGTATACGGATTCCGCTTCGTGACAGGAGGGAGCCATTTGCTCATGATTTGAATGTTGCTTGTGATCGTTTTGCATAGGTTTACTCATCAGGTATTAAGAGATTTTTTTCGGTTTGACGGGCATCCCGGCGCACCAGTGCTTCCATCGCGAGCAGGTAGCTGCCGGGAATGGCGAACAATGCGGGGAGTAGCGACCAATGAAATCCAACCAGAGGCGTTTTGTGACCGCCGGGAAGCACCATCCATGCCAACTCGACCAGTCGTACACCCAACAGAAACAGCGCCAATAATCCCAGTTTGAGGGCATCCCTTTTAAAATCTTGAGAGAGCAGGCAGGCCAGGGGTATGAAAAAGCCTCCCAAAGCCAGGGCAGGAGTGATCCAGGACCAGCTATTCATAAGTCTCCGTTGATAGAAGGCAGCTTCCTGGGGCAAATCTCCCGACCACATGATTAAGAACTGTGACAGGGAAAAATAAGCCCAGATCATCACAAAGGCCAGCAGCAGATTCCCCAGGTCGTTCATCAATTTGGAATCGGGGTTTCTGTTTTCATTCCGCGGGTTGAATGCGTAACCCGCGATTGCTGCTGCCATCGCTGCCAGCAATGCTCCCACACCGACCAGTGCACCAAACAATGTCGATGTGAAGAAGGGGTCCAGGGACATAATCCAGTCCATAGCCGCCCATGTGACAGAAATCAGAATCGCAATCAGTCCCAGGCCGGCGGCAGCCTGGCCGCCGGGAATGAGGATCTGGCCGGATTCAGCGACCCGCTTCTGACGAACACGTAAAAAAGTTCCCGCAACGATCCAGGAAAAACCGATCCAGATAAAAAAATAGAGAATCGAGCGTCCGATCACGAATCCCGGTTGCAGAAACCATTGTCGATGGCTGATGTTTTCCAGCCCCTCAAAATAAGCAGAATCGGTCCAGGGATACACATATGAGAGCCCGATCATCCAGGGGAGAAAACAGAGTCCGACCATCGGCATCAGTCGGGCATGCAGAGAGAGTCTCTGCCAGATCGTTTCGCTCCATTTTCCTCCCGTTAGAACAATCATCAGCAGCAGAGTCAGACTGCCCAGCGAAATACTCCAGGGCCATAAGATGACAGTCAGCCATGACATGAAAAAATGCCTGGGAGAAAGAAACGCCGCCAAAACACAGAAACCCAGCGCGCAACCCGTCCCCAGCAGCAGAAAACGTCTGCTTTTTTCTGAGAAGAACGGTTGTGGCGTGTCAGTAGAATTCATGGTTTCGTTTTCAATTGGTTTAAGTCCGTTTCAGTTAACATCGATTCGGGAGCATGTTGACTGAATTGCAGTGCCCGTAGGTAAACGGCAATCGCCCAGCGATCATCGGGGGGGATCATGAATCTGTAAGCCGGCATGTGTTTTTTTCCCTGTGTGATGACTTCAAAAAAATAACCGAGTGATTTTGCTCTCAGGCGAGGCGTATGAAAACTGGCCGGATAGTAATAACCTCGACGTGCGACTTCACCATTCCCGTTTCCCAGTTGTCCATGGCAGGGAGTGCACCAGATCTGGAATCGATTCTGTCCCCGCTGTACCGTTTCCAGAAGATTATGACTGTCATTGAGAGTTGCGGGGATGTCGGGTAAATTGCTTTCGTCAATCTTATCTGGTGGCAGGATCTCTTCTGCGGGTGACCGCGCCTGCCACAAGGTAGCATGTGGTCCCCCCATCTGATCCATAATGGATTCTTTGGCAGGAACGGTGTGGGCGGGAAGTGCCCGCATGGAACTGCGATTTCCCCAGGCGGCAGTTGCTTCCTGGGGATCAACCCGTTTCTGATTCATCATCTCCTGCGCACAACTGCTGGAAAACAGGAGCGGTAACACCAGGCAGATTATCTTCAAGCCGCGGATAGCATTACAGCAACGGCTGATATTGTGAGCCTGTGCTTTCTCGCATTCAGGCTTCGATCGCGGGAACATCCCACACCTCCTGTGCACCGGCATTCAATAACGACTGACGCGTCATTTCAGAATCGAATTGAGCATCTTCTGACTGCACACAAAGGAACCATGCATCCGTACTGGCGCGGCGAAAAGCCTCAACCTCAAACACAGGATGATTGAGCCTTGGCAGTCCACACAGCAGCAGCATCCCTCCGGCGCCTGCCAGTGCGCCGAGTAATATAATGCATTCGAACGCAGGAGGAATGAACGATACCCAACTGTGCAACGGACGTCCGCCGACATTCAAAGGATAAGCAAACAGGTTCACCCAATATTCCAGCGCATAGATGGAAATCCCCCCCAGTATCCCCCCTCCCAATACGATGGGAGCCACCAGCGATCGTCTCAAATGAAGTGCATCAGAAAGGTCCTCCAGGGGAAACGGTGAAAAGGCATCCAGCGCGCGATATCCGTCAGCATAAAGCGTATGGGTCGCTTCGATGAGTTCTGTATCTGAAGAAAATTGCGCCAGTAACCCGAACAACGGTCCGGATTCGTGAGCTTCACTCGCAGCTGCGGTGCTCGATAAACGGGGGTCAGGTGGAATCATGGATTCGAGCCCCCTTTCTGATGCACGAGTTCCCGCATTTCTGACATGGAGATCGAGGGTAACAGTCGCAGGAATAAGAGCATGAGAATCAGGAACAGACCACCGGTGCCCACAAGCAGAGCCCAGTCCCAGATGGTGGGATAATACATGGCCCAGTCAGAGGGGAGATGATCGCGGTGCAGACTGAGGGTAATAATAATGAAGCGTTCCAGCCACATCCCCACTTGAATGCACAGTGAGATTCCAAACAGAAAAAGCGTACTACGACGGACTGCGGGAAACCAGAGTGCCTGCGGGATCACGCAGTTACACAGAATCAGGGCCCAGTAACAATAATCGTATGGCCCGCTAAATCGATTTGTGTAGATATAGCTGTCATAAGGCTCATTGAGATACCAGGCCTGATAAGCGTCCATCAGGTAACCGTAAGAGACAGTCATGCCGGAAGCGAGCATGATTTTCGCCATCTTATCCAGATGAGTTTCTGTAATCAGATCTTTAACATCATAAACGCGCCTGAGCGGTATAGTGATCAGCAATACCATGGCAAAACCGGAAAAAATAGCGCCGCCGACAAAATAGGGAGGAAAGACTGTGGAATGCCAGGCAGAGACGATACCGACCGAGAAATCCCAGCTGACAGTTGTGTGTACGGAAACAACCAGCGGAGTTGCGAGACCCGCGAGCAGAAGATAGAGCTTCTGATAGTGATGCCAGTGTCGGGCGGAATTCCGCCAGCCCAGTGCCAGTACACCGTAAATCCGCGCAATAAAGTGACTCTGAGCACGGTCTCGCATGGTTGCCAGATCTGGCAGCATCCCCAGATACCAGAAGATCAGCGAGACGGTGGCATAAGTTGTGATCGCAAAAAAGTCCCAGATCAGAGGGCTGCGGAATTGAGGCCACATATCAGTTGTTGCAGGGTAGGGTATCAGCCAATAAAATAATTTCGGTCGTCCCAGATGGAGTAAAGGAAACAGGCCTGCGCAGGCGACCGCAAACAGCGTCATCGCTTCAGCGATCCGGTTGATACTTGTTCGCCACTCCTGATGGAGAAGCAGCAATATGGCTGATATCAGAGTTCCTGCATGACCAATGCCAATCCACCACACAAAATTGACAATTGCCAGTCCCCAGCCGATGGGAATATTAATACCCCAGATGCCAACCCCATACGCAAACAACCAGCCAATCCCCAGCAGGAGTGCCTGCAGCATCAGTAATCCGATCAGAAAGCTGAATTTCCAGGAGCGAGGTGTTGGTTTTTTCAGAACGATACTGCTGACCTGCTCACTTACGGATTCGTAAGAGGCATTTGCCGGCAGCAGATCAGTCCTCGCTCTGTCTTCGCTGCTCATGGGCTTTCACCTGTATTTGGGTTTTTAACTTCAGCGAGGTAGGTTGTACGTGGTCTGGTATTAAGCTCTTCCAGCAACGCATAATTCAACGGATGATCATGAGTCTGTCGCACTCGACTCTCAGCTTCATTCAAATCACCAAAGTGAATGGCTTGAGCCGGGCACGCGCCCTGGCAGGCGGTCACAATTTCCCCATCGCGGAGCGGACGTTCTTCCCGCTGCGCTGCAATTTTGCTTTTTTCTATTCTCTGCACACAATACGTGCATTTTTCCATAACTCCCCGACTGCGCACGGTGACATCGGGATTGGTCAGCAACTGCAAACCAGGTTCATTCAAGGCTTTGTCGGAAAAATCCAGGAAGTTGAAACGTCGCACTTTATAGGGACAGTTGTTGCTGCAATACCGTGTGCCCACACAGCGATTGTAGATCATCTGATTCAGCCCCTCGTCACTGTGAGTGGTCGCGGCGACCGGACAGACAAGTTCGCAGGGTGCGTGTTCACAATGCATACAGGGGACCGGCTGGCTGAGTGTCTGCTCGGGATCTTCCGCTTTACCTTCATAATAAGTATCGACGCGGATCCAGTGCATTTCCCGGTTGAGCGCCACCTGCTGTTTACCGACGATCGGAATATTGTTCTCTGACTGGCAGGCCAGCACACAGGCGGAACATCCCACACAGGCGGTCAGATCAATCGTCATTCCCCAGCGATGTCCTTCGTACGACCACTCATCGTTGAAAGACGCGGTCGGTAAGGGGGACGGTGGATGAGCAAATTCCGGTTTTTCCGGATCCTGCTGATACTTCTGTAATGTGCCGGAACGTACAAGATGTTTGCCTTCCATCAGATGATGGGTTTGTGTCGCCGCCAGAGAATAACGCTTTTCTGTTTTTTCCACTTGCAGATCGGGGCGAAACCACATCCGCTCACTTGTACGTAACGGGTAGATATTAAAGCCGTTCGCTGTGCCTGCTCTACCGGAGACAGTTCTCCCATAGCCAAAACAGGCAGTGATACAGCCCGCCGGTTGCCCGGGCATCACCCAGACGGGAAGAGTGCACTGTTCTTTACCACTGCCCACAGTGATAAGGTCTCCATTTTTAAGATCAAGCTCTGCGGCATCGGAGACTGAGAACCAGGCGACATTGTCCCAGGTCAGTGTACTGAGAGGTTTGGGAAGTTCCTGCAGCCAGCCATTGTTGATGAAGCGTCCATCCCAGACAGTCGGATCCGGGTGAAAAGTGACCGTAAACCGTCCTGTGGTGGATTGGAATTCCTCGGTCCACTTTTTGAGGGCTGTAGAAATACGTGTGGGGAAATCTTCTGCGATCGTTAACTCTTCTGGCGTCTGCTTTGTGTCGGGAATCACACCATCGGCTAAAGCCTGCGACCAGGCTTGTGCTGTTTCGCCTGTGCCAAGTTGATCGCTCCAGGTTGAGCGGACGAGTGCATAGCCACTATCGGATTCATCTACGAGGGTGCCCAGCAGTTCCAGTGCAGAGATCCCATCATACAGGGGTGAGATCAATGGTTGTACAATGCTGGCTGTCCCATCAGCGGATCGTACATCTCCCCAGCGTTCCAGAAAATGCAAGTCCGGAATGGACCAGAGACAACTCTCTGATGTTTCGATTGGCAGGGAACTTAATGCGTAGCTCCTGCTTACCTGCTTGAGAGCTGCTGCGAACGGGATGTCGGCAGGAGCATCGAATACCGGATTTCCACCCAGAATGAATAAGTCTTCAACCTTGCCCTGTTCCATGTCTGTTACCAGGTCACGAAGCATGCTCGTGTCGGCAGTGGTTGTATCAGGACGGATCTGCTGTGATGGATAGAAATGAGTTGTGACGCCACTGTTTCCCAGCTGTTGGGTAATGGCATATACGAGTGCATGAACGAGGGGAGGCTGTTCACGTCCTGCGGCGACAAGACTGAATTGCCCTGCAGATTTGAGGTCTGCTACCACCTGTTGTAACCAGCGTCGTTCATCTTCCGACTGATCAACCAACTGATACAGTTCAGTTTTGCTGACGGCATCGACTCCCACCTGCGCTGCGATCTCGATCAACAGCGAGATGATCTTAGCGGGATCCGTGCGGAGATGATGATCGGCTTTGGCGGCTGTTAACGTGGGAGAGGATGCGAGCGCATAGAGACGATTGAATTGCGGATTCTGATCTTGATTTGTGCCGCCTGCTAATCGCCGTTTGTCTGTAAAATGCCGAATCTGCTGCAGAGGCAGATCACGGGCCTGTAAAAAGTCATAGTCAATCGACAATATGACAGCGGCTTTTTCAAAATCGTATACGGGTTGGGTTAATTTTGCATTATTACCAAATGCTAAAGCAGTACCGGCACGCTGTTGATCGTCATTGACCGGTTCATAACAGTACCAGCGGGATTGCGGCCAGCGCTCTCTGATGTGATTCAATAATCGCTGTTGAGTGGGGCTGGTGGAAGTTTGTGTAAGAATGCGGAGGCCTGCACCCTGAGTCTGATCGAAATGAATACGGGTTGCCTGCAGTTCCCGCCTCCACTTTAAGCGAGAGGAATTTTTTTGATTTCGTTGGAATACCTTGAGCCGATCAGGATCATACAGGTCCAAGGTTGCTGCCTGAGCAAACACGTTCGTTGCACCCAGGCTGGAGGGGTGATTGGGGTTTCCTTCTATTTTGATGGGCCGGCCCATCTGGCTTTCCACAGTCAATCCAAGGACGGAACCACTCAATTCCATGGCGGTATTGAAGTACAATGGGCTTCCCGAGTGATTCTGGTTTGCCTGGTGCACTGCGGGGACGATCATTTCTTCAGGTTGATGCAGATCGCAGCCGTGTAACCCCGCGAGAAAAAAGGAGGCTCCCATCAAATAAAGAAAATCACGCCGGGAGCATTGCAGCCACTCGGTTGCCTGAGCCGGAAATTCTCGATGCAGATAAGACTGAAATTCTTCTGTGTCCGCAAGTTCTTCCAGGCTGCGCCACCAGTCTACGCCGGTTGATGATGACTTCAATTCGGGAAAATCAGATTGTTGCAGTTTTTTTCCTGGCATATCACAATTCAGTTTCGATCGTCATAAGTACGGTTTCCTGTTGTCAGGCCACGGTGCCCGTTACTGTGAGTTTATCGATGACAGGTGTAGCAGTCTGTCCGACTTTTCAGTTTGTATTTCTTCGCCAGCTGCGTCTGTAGAAGTTTGATTTCAGCGGAAGAGGTTTCGGCTTCCAGATGCTCTGGTTTGGTTTCCGACAACGCATCACGAAAAGGGTTTGTGCTGGTCAGTGACTTTAACGGTTTGGAATGAAAGACCAGGGCGCGTGGTCGCACATGCTGTTGCGGATTGCGGTGGCAGTCCAGGCACCACTGCATGGTCAGGGGGCGGGCCTGCATAGTCAGAGGCATTTCCGACAGATCGCCGTGGCAGCTATAGCAGCCAATTCCTTTATGAATATGGATGCCATGATTGAAGAATACATAATCCGGTAAATCATGAACACGACGCCAACGGAGCGAACGATTTTCCTGCCAGCTGTTTCGCACCGGCGCCAACATATCACTCTGGCTCCACAGTTCGCGATGACAGGTCATACAGATTTGTGTGGACGGCACACCGGCACGCGCAGAGTCTTCGACTCCCTGATGGCAGTAGCGGCAGTCAATGCCAGCATCTCCTACATGATGTTGATGACTGAAAGGGATGGGCTGCTCAACAATTCGGTCCTGTCCCGTCATGAAAGGTGAGCGCGCAGCTATCAACATGGTTGATAATGTGCCAACTCCCAGTAATGCGATACACCCCAATGCGCTACGCATGAGCGAGTTTGCTGCCGGGGTAAATAACTGAGTCATCACTCTGACTTTATGCCAATTATTATGGAACTGAGGTAAAACCTGAGAACCAGCAAGCCCCACTCCATGCAGATACTTGCAGACCCCGGGTATGCACTGCGAAATCAACAACAAAAAGTAAAGGCGGGCAAAAATTCAATAAAGCAAATTGCATACCAGCCTACTTACATCTTCGGGATTGAGTGAGCACTTTACAGCAGAATATGCCCGCCATTTCTTCCTGATATCTTGTTTGTAACAGGCAGCGTTATTGTCCTGAGTTGAAATCGCTTTAGAGAGGGGCATGTTATTTGCTGTTTCGCTCCTTCCAACGCCACGGTGTATTTCCGTCAATTGTGGCATTTTCAGCTTGCCGACAGTGGATAGTCATAAAAGCTGTTCTGGTTGACTGCACGGCATTGCCGAATCAAAAATAATCTTGATTGAGGAGTGAGAGATCATGGCAGACCGGGTGAGTGATTTTATACTTGAACGACTCCGTGAGTGGGGAATTGAACGAGTTTATGGCTACCCCGGTGATGGCATCAATGGGATCATGGGAGCTCTGGCACGCGCGGGGGCTCCTCAATTTATTCAGGCGCGGCATGAAGAAATGGCGGCATTCATGGCTTGCGGCCATGCGAAGTTTACGGGTCAGCTGGGAGTCTGTCTGGCGACCTCCGGGCCGGGAGCGATTCATCTGCTGAATGGTCTCTATGATGCCAAGCTGGATCATCAGCCAGTGCTGGCCATCTGTGGTCAACAACCGAGTACTGCTCTGGGCAGCAGCTATATGCAGGAAGTCGACTTACATACGCTTTTTAAAGATGTGGCTCATGAGTACGTGCAGACTGTCACGAATCCTCATCAGCTGCCTGCCATGCTTGATCGGGCAGTGAGAACGGCTATCTGTGAACGGACTGTTACCGCATTGATTGTTCCAGCGGATCTTCAAGATGCCAAGGCAGTCAAGGAAACACCGCATCAGTTCAAAATGGCTCCAGGAAGTCTGGGCGTGATCAAACCCCGCATTCTTCCGCCAAAAGATGATGCATTACAAAGAGCTGCGGGAATCATCAATAGCGGGGAACGAGTCGCGATCCTCGTGGGCCAGGGTGCGCGAAATGCGGCTGATGAAGTGATTGAACTGGCGGATAAAACCGGTGCAGGCGTTGCCAAAGCGCTGTTGGGAAAAGATGTGCTTCCTGATGATCTTTCGTTTGTCACCGGTTCGATTGGCCTGTTGGGGACGAAGCCCAGTTATGAGCTGATGATGAATTGTGATACGTTCGTGATGATCGGGTCCAGCTTTCCGTATTCCCAGTTTTTGCCCGAATTTGGTCAGGCACGAGGTATACAGATTGATATCGACCCGAAAATGATCGGGATTCGGTACCCGATGGAATTGAATCTGGTAGGGGATTCACGCGAAACACTACAGGCTTTACTGCCGATGATCGAGAAAAAGGAGGATCTCCAATGGCGACACCAGATTGAAGATTCAATCAGTCAGTGGTGGAAGATTGTAGAAGACCGGGCCATGAGCAGTGCCAACCCGGTCAATCCCCAGCGTGTTTTCTGGGAGCTGTCTCCCCGGCTGCCTGATGACTGTATCATCACCGCAGACTCGGGGAGCGGGACGAACTGGTTTGCCCGTGATCTGAAAATTCGTAAAGGGATGCGTGCTTCCGTTTCAGGCACACTGGCTTCGATGGGATGTGCAGTGCCTTATGCCATTGCCGCGAAATTCTGCTATCCTGAGCGGGCAGTCATCGCATTAGCCGGCGATGGGGCCATGCAGATGAATGGCATGAATGAATTATTGACCATCAAAAAATACGCGGCGGAATGGCCTGATCCACGATTGATCATCCTGGTGCTGCATAACAACGATCTGAATCAGGTGACCTGGGAAATGCGCGTGATGGAGGGAGATCCGAAATACGAGGCTTCCCAGAATTTGCCTGATATCAACTACGCCGCCTATGCAGAACTATGCGGTCTTAAAGGAATTCGTATTGAAAAACCGGAGCAGATTGTCGATGCCTGGGAAGCGGCTTTCTCTGCTGACAGGCCTGTCGTCATTGATGCCTTGTGCGATCCTTCTGTTCCACCTTTGCCCCCGCATACCTCCTGGAAGCAGAGTGAAGCCATGCTGGCTTCACTCTTGAAAGGCGATCCTGACGCAGGAGACATAATTCGTCAGAGTTTTAAAGGCCTGATGAAAGGACTGATTCATTAATCCAAGTTAGCACTTTCACCAGGTTATGTTTTCCAATATCAATGGGTATGGGCCTGAACGGGCGATAATATTTCTACCCGACGCCTTCGGTCACTCAAGGAATTCAAAAGTTGCGTACACGAATTATTGCATCATGCGTTCTCCTTGGGTGTTTGGATATGACGGAAATCGGCATTTTCTTGAGAGGAATAATCAACCAGTCGCTGTCTGATCTCCAACCAGATGACGAGCCAGCGGACCGATTGATAAGCCTTGAACGATAATTGAAAAGATCACAACACCATAAGTCACAGTGAGGAACAAGTCGCGGTTCATTCCTGGCGTCATTTGTAACGCCAATGCAATCGAGATTCCACCACGTAGTCCACCCCACGTCATGATCGTTAACGTGTGCGGTGCAAACTTGAGGCGCTTGGCAAAAAGCCGTATGGGAATCAGTAGAGACAGAAATCTCGCTGCAAGGACCAGTATAATCGCAATAAGCGATGCATAAATATAGTCCGTCTTTACATGGAGAATCAGTATCTCAAGCCCTATTAGAACGAACAGGATCGCGTTCATGACCATGTCGACCATTTCCCAGAAATGATCGACATACTTTTCCGTTTGAGCAGACATGGATCGACCACGTACCGCGTCGCTGCCGACGATCAAACCCGCCACGACCATCGCCAATGGTCCCGAAACATGCAGGTAAGTGGCAAGTGAGTAGCCTCCCATCACGCAGGCCAGCGAAATCATGATCTCAATTTCATAGTCATCGATTGATCGCATCAATAAGAACACCACACTTCCCAGGGCCAGCCCCAACGCGAGACCGCCGAGCACTTCGACAGCCAAAAGTTCTCCAATGATCCCGATTGAGATTTCGTGCTTATCAGGTGAAATATTGGGGGAACCTTGAAGCGTTTCTGCCCCTTCTTCTGTAGTCGCTGCCGAGGAAACACCTGGCATTTGGGGGGTATCAAACTCGTTACCGAGCGGATGGCTACCTCCTGAGGCGATCCCGAACAGGGCCAGAAAAACGACGACGCCTACTCCATCATTGAACAATGATTCACCGACTATTTTGGTTTCCAGCGATTTTGGGACGCCCGCGTTCTTTAATATCCCGAGAACCGCGATGGGGTCAGTTGGAGAAATGAGTGAGCCGAACAGCAGACAGTGGATAAACTGGACGTTCAACCCCAGCATATTGAAGGTAAAGAATGAAACGCTTCCCACCAGTGCGGTTGAAGAGACTACACCGAGCGTTGAGAATGTCAAAATAGGCCAGCGCTGTACATGTAACTGACCAAAATTCGTTTGCAGTGCGCCGGCGAAGAGCAGGAAACCGAGCATGACATCCAGCAATATTTCCTGGAAGTCAATGTAGCCAATCAGAGTGCGTGCGTAATCCAAAATACGATCATTGATCCAGGCACTGGCAAAAACCAGCGTCGTGAATAGTGTCGCGACGATCATCAGACCGATTGTCTTGGGCAGCTTCAAGAACTTAACATTGATGTAGCCAAACAAAGCCGCCAGAGCGATGATAATCGAAGTTAGACTGAACAAATCCATAATAGTGCTTTGCCGGTTAGAAGAATTTCAGAACGTATCAGTCACGTACGAATGCAATCGCGATTTCCCATATAGATCAATCTGGAATCGCTCTTAATATCTTTTGATTTTAATTGTAACTGCTGAGGTTCCTGCGTGTCTAACGGGGTCTGAATTTCTCCACTTTTGCTGTCCTGTTATTTGTGAAATTCAAAATGGCTATTGTTTTCAGGCACTGGATAGTAACAGGAGAGACAACTTCAGCAGAATTACTTCCCGCAGACATGACAACCGTTTTCCGCTGAAAGATTGATATCAATGTTTCATACGGCTTTGCCGCCTTGATACAGTACTCAGTATATGGATACCTGGAATACTCATGTTAGCGTTTGTCACCAGATCGCGTTGCAGGCCGGGTTCTGCCGCTGGCCAGAGCATGGGAGCGATTGAGATGCCGACATCGCTTTCGCTTATGAATATATTGTTGGTTGAAACGCATTCAGAATTCTACAGACGGCCGGGCATAATTGGTGGGCCGGTTACACAATGCTGTATCTGGACATTCCCAAATTCCCTGACGAATGGAAATCATAAAAGAGCCGTTCCAGATGCATGACGATTTGAGAATGTTCCCATCCAAACCGACTCGGCATCGACGTGGATGGAGAAATCGTCAATCAGAATTCGATTTAAAAATGAGAAAGGAGTCAGCGGTGCTCTGTAGAAAAGCTCCCTTTGATTGCTATTTTCGAAATTAATAAGTCATGAT
>NZ_CAXAVM010000135.1:0-19735 GCF_963972345.1 uncultured Gimesia sp.
CCCTTCCATGTAGGGGTCGACCCATGTGTCGACCCGCCTGGCGAGGTTCAACCCGTTTCACATCTCAATGGGCACAGATAAAACACCCCCATCAGAAATTTCGACCACAAACCCCCCAAAACCAGCCATAAGTAAAAAGGGTGAGCCCGAATGCAATTCGGGCCGAGCGCAGCGAGCAGGAGGTCGCAGCTGCCACATACAATTCGGAACCAGGCTCCCTACCCCCATTCGACACCGTCAGACAAGCCGTTCAGACCAGGCACACATTCCAGATAAACTTGTGCTGTGTCCCCATTTATGGAAATAAAAAAAGTCCTGAACCGGATTGGGTTCAGGACTTTTCAAGTTGCCCGACTAGGATTCGAACCTAGACTAAGTGAGTCAGAGTCACTCGTGCTACCGTTACACTATCAGGCAATACTTTGTGCCCGGCAATATTGAAGTTGCCATTTCGTTGATAAGCTCAGTGGATAGCATCACTTGCAGCTTTCTCTGGCCATTATAGGGATTTTTTTCTGTACGCCAAGTCGATCAGGGAGAGAATTTTCTATTCTTTTCGGTCTGTTTCACACTTTTAAGCGGTTTGCGAGTATGACAGTATATAATCAGGGCCGGTTCACCGGAAACGGCCTGCCCCTGTTCACTTTTCCCGGGAAGTCAAACTTTGATGCGATACTGGATTTTGCGGCACAGTCTCTGTTATTTCGCTGGTCTGGCCTGTGCGCTGGGAACAATTCAGGCAGAAGAACCACCAGTCCCACCCCCTGCGGACCAGGAAGCTACAAACCAGGAAGCAACGGCCCAGGAAGCCTCAGACCAGGAAACCGCCCGGCTGCAGCTTCAATTAAAACAGTTGATCGCGCAACTGTCTGAGCAGATCCAGCAGACACCCGGGGAGTCAGCCCTCTATTCCCGACGCGGCGATGCGTTTTTCTTCAAGGGGGATTTCAAAGCAGCGGTGGCGGACTACAACAAAATGATCGAGCTGAATCCCGCCATCTCAGCCTCTCACTGGAGACGGGGGATCGCCTGTTTTTATGCGAAGCAGTACCAGGAAGCGGCAAAACAGTTCGAAATTTATCATTCGTTCGATAATGTGGATCGCGAAAACGGCATCTGGCGGTTCTTTTCGCAGTATAAAGCCAAAGGACCCGAGGCGGCCCAGGCAGGTCTGCTCAAATATGAAAAGGATGATCGCGAACCCTTTCCCGATCTGTATCGGATGTTTCAGGGCAAAACGACGCCGGAAGCCGTTTTGAAAAATATTGAGACAGCGGATATTGATGCCGGGGAACGCAACAAACGCTATTTTTATGCGTATCTATATATCGGGTTAAACGAATCACTGCACGGTCAGCAGGAACGGGCGCGCCTGTTTCTTAAAAAGTCGGTTGCCAATGAGTGGGGCCCGGCTGCCGGCTTTGGTCCGAATTATATGTGGCATACCGGTCGGCTTGAGTTACAATTGCTGACACAACCAGGCAGGAATCCAGAAGCAAATCCGGAAGAATAGCCGCTGTCTGTCCTCAAACCAGAGTGGCTGGAATGCCAGTCCTGCGAAGTACTTGAAGGGATCCCGTGAAGATGAAATGGAACCAGTCCGCCTGCTGTCTGTACCTGTTGCTGGCGATATTGTTCGTCCCGTTTCTGTCCCGGGAAATCTGTCTGGCTCAAGCCCCCCCATCGGAAGTAAAGCCGGAAAGCCCGTCCGCTGAAACGCTGGAAAAACGAAAAGCAGCATTGGAACATGCACAGCAGGGGCAGACGCTGCTTAAGCAGAAAGACTGGAAAGGGGCGATTGCTGAATTCGAAAAATCGGTTGAATTACAGCCGGGAATCAGCATGCTGCACTATCTGCTGGGGATTGCCTACCTGGAAGATTCCCAGGCCGAGAAAAGCTGGGTGCAGATCCGAAAAGCGGTCCTGCTGGATGCCGAGAACAAACGGGCCATCCAGGATTTCCTCAAATTCTGGAGTTTTTTTGATCGCAAAGGAATTCTGAATGTCGGGACGCCGGAAGTCGAAGTACTCAAACTCCTGGGAAAACCAGACAGCCAGCGGGAGAGTAACGGGGAAACCCAGTTGATCTATGGATTCATGTGGCTCAATTTTCGCAATGCCAGCCTGTATGCCGTACTTGATACGCGAGACTTGTCGGCAAAATACATGACCGCTGTGAAATCAATGAAATTTCATCTGGGAGCCCCCTGGCGGGAAGGCTACCGCATGATGAATTCCACGAACGCATTGACTGAATATGTCACTTCCGGTGAAACCGTACAGGATTACCAGCAGATGTTTTCCACGCAACGACTGTTCAAACTCGGCGAGCAGTTCTCTGCCCGGGAAATGATGAACCGCATGAAGGCACAGGTGGAGAAGTCGTATGAACTGGAAGAATGGAATGTGATCGCAGACGGCGAAAATGATATTCTGTATGAATGGCGGGTTGCCCAAAGTGATAAAACGCCTGCTCAACATGAAATCAATCGAATGGTGCGCGGCAGTCGCGACATGCACCGCCTGGGATATGTCTCAAGAAAACTGCCTCTCAAACCAGCCGATCGTGAGGAATGGATAAACCGACTGAAATCAGCAGAACTGATCCTGGCACATCCCGAAACGGCCGATCTGACCGCAGCCCAGAAACAGGATCTGGCCCATCAGCTGAAACTCAAATCGAGAGAAATTATCGAGAAGCAGTTGCAGTTCATCCGTGAAGGTGATGTGGCAGCGATGCAACCTTATTTTACGGAACGCGTCAGGAAGCTCATCACCAAAGAAGCACTCGAACAGGCAAAAAAACAGGCTGAAACCGCTTCGCTGGAAGAACTCGTTCATGAGATTGAAATCCAGGAAGTGGACGGGGTACTCCAGGCAAAAATCAAGATGAAAAATGGCCGAACCCTGACGACACTTGTCCCCGTTCAGGGGAAATGGGAAGCTGACACAATCTGGTTCAAGTAAGTTCTGGCTACATTCGTAAGTCACCCAGGCTTCCTGAATTGCGGGATCAGGCAAATCGTTACAGGCGACAGTGGCCAAAAGGCCACACATTGTTCGCTGCTGACCATGATTTTTGCTCCAAAAATATTGATTAATTTTTGCAGCAGATTCCCCGCGCTCCCGCTTTCGAACTGAACAAGATCACTTCTTCTAAGATCAATAATTACAAGTGCTTGCGCCTTGTGGATTGCAGTTCGATGTCTCTTCTTTGCTGTGACGTTTTCCAGGCACCCCTGCGATTAGCATATTTCGTCTCAACTTCACAATGCGATTATTCCGAAAGATCAGAATAACCGCTTGTATCCGGATAATCGGAATAGTTTCACATCCGACCCGGAATGAGTGGCAGAATGGACCGGGTTCCACCCGCCTGTTCGCTTCGACCGGTTTTGCACACGGAGGATCAGACATCCTGTGAGTGAAAGACCGGGAGATGTTGAGGAACGAAGTTGATCGTCTGGAATCGTAAGAGACGAGTAATACATCGACGTTGGAGCATTCGATGAAGAAATTAAGTGTCAGCCTGGCCTGCTTCTTTTTAGCCTCTCAGTACGTACTGGTGTCTGCGTTTGCAGATCCGGCTCAAACTGAAGGTAATCAAACAGAGGGACAAGCGACGATTGGTGAGCCAGAGGGTTCTGCTGTCGTAGGAAACGTTTCCTCGGGTGTGTTCAGGCATGATTTTATTCCTGATAACACAGTCCAGAGAAATGATGTTCCCGGTTTTACAACCATGAAGGATGTAAGTTACCAGGATAACCTGCAGGGGTATGCTCCGTACAAATATCCTGATCCCCGCACGATGGAAGTCAATGAATTCATCGATAACGGCGTGGGCTATGAGCCGATGTATGCCGATGCTTTCCATCCGCTGTTCCGCCTGGACAAAGGCATCGGTGGCGGTATTGGTTACGACGATGGTTATTCCAACCTGGGCGTCTTACTGCCGTTCACAATCAATCCGGAGCAGAGCATGCTCTTCCTGGATCTGCGGGCCATGATCACGGACATGGGAGCCGGTGGTGTGAACCTGGGTGCCGGGTGGCGGGCCTACAACGATAACCTGGATAAGATTTTCACTGTAGCAGGCTGGTACGATTACGATGACGGACACGCCCAGGATTATCACCAGCTCGGTTTGAGTGGTGAAGTCATTGGCCAGTATCTGACCACCCGCGTGAACGGTTATTTTCCGATCAATAACAACGAGATCATTATCTCCAACAATCTGTCGGGCACTGGTTACTTCCAGTCAAATCGAATTTTTCTGAATCGCCTGCGACAGTCGGAGTCTTCTTATGGTGGTGTTGACGCCGAAGTCGGTGGTCCGCTGCCTGTGCTCGGGAAATTCGGCATCGATGGCTTTGTTGGGGGATACTACTACAATTCCGATCACGACAAGAGTGCTGCCGGTGTCAAGTTCCGTGCAGAAGCAAATATCAACGACTGGTGGCAGATGAGTGTCAGCTATGCCAAGGATGATGTCTTCGGTTCCAATGCCTGGATGAATGTGACACTTTCGATTCCGGAAGGTCGCTCCGACAAGTGGATGCGTCCCAAAACACTGCAGCAGCGCATGTATCAGCCTATGAATCGTAACTACCGTGTTGTTGCCAACGTGAAAGAGACAACCACGAACGAACTCGCGATCAATCCTGATGACGGCCTGCCTTACACCGTAGCCCACATCGATCCGGACTTCGGTGCCGCCGGCAATGGTACTTTTGAGACGCCCTTTGGTTCTGTAGCCGCCTATAATGCATCACCGCCGACTTCCACGACAGATATCATCTTCGTACAGGATGGTAATGAACTGAACCTGGATGGTCAGATCACACTGCTGGATAACGGCGGCGGTATCGGTGGTGTCACCGGACAGCGTCTGTTGAGTGAAGCAGTGGTCCACAGCTTTAATACTCTGGATATCAATGGAAATATTGTCAGTGCGACTCTGCCAGGTTACAACCCGGATGCCAGCCGTCCTACGCTCAGCAATTCCGCAGGGGCAGGCGGTGCAGCAGGAGCTGTGGTTGTGGGACAGGGAGGGGCCTGGGAAGTTTCCGGTTTCAATCTCAGTGGTGTGCGGGCTGGTGGAACGCCGCATAACTATGGCATCTACTCAGCAGGAACACGTGGCTTTGATATCAACCGTAATACCTTCGTGCTGTATAACCGTGGTGTCGATGTCGTAAATACTGCCAGTGAAACAGGCATCCTCTCCGGCAATACATTTACGGGAGACGGGGCGAACTCATTACATGCTGCCCGCATCACACAGACGGCCGGCACATTGGAACTGTCAGTCCAGAACAACACGGCCACGAACAATCTGGGAGTTGTGCCTCCCGGAACAGGCACCGGCTTTGAAATCATTGCCAACGCGGGAAGTTCCATTGACGGGGTAGGTACCGCCGCTGATGGAGTGACGACACTGGGCATCACCGGAAATACGTCCAACAGTAATGGCACCGGTATGATTCTGACCGCCAATGGTGGTTCCACGATTGAAACTGATTTCTCCAGTAACACCTTCAGTAATAATACCAATGCCACGACAGGTGGTCTGCAGGTCAATTCCAATGCGAGTACCGTTACCTTCAACAGCTTTGATACGATCACGACCAGCAACAACGCCGGCTACGGTATCGGCTTTAATGCGACCGCCGGCGGTACGATGTCTGCCTTATCAAATGGCGTAGACAATCTGGGGATGACCAATATCATTGCCAGCAACAACGGCACCGATGGCTTTGTTGCTACCTCCGATGGAGCAGGATCAACCATCAATCTGAATATCGGGAATGCCAACTCCACCACAAACGTCTTTAACGGTAACGGGCAGAATGGTATCAGCCTGAATACCACGAATGACGGTGCTATCGGTGGCAGTATTATCAACAACACCGCCACCGGTAACACACTGGATGGTTTAGCCTTTACTCTGACCACAGGTACGATTGATCTGACCGGCTTTGGATCGCCTTCCATCGGCAGTAACACATTCACAGGCAATACCCGGCACGGGATGAGCATTGTGAACAACACCGGCGGTGTCTTCACAACCTCCCTGATTTCTGAGAACGATTTCAGTAACAATACCGCAGCAGGTATGTTCCTGGGCGGAGAAGCTCTGGGTGGAACTGACACAGCTGTCAATACGCTGGGCAGTATCGACTCGAATAATTTCAATCGCAACCTGACAGGAACCGACGGGATCTCGTTTGATACGAGTGATGTTCGGACAACGGCCTCCATCACCAGGAATACCTTTGTCGGTCGCGCTCCGGATCTGCCTGGTGATGACGGTTCTGGTTTTGGTGTCGGAGGTACGGTTGATGGTACAACGACCATCGGCGGAAATGGCGGGGTGACTCTGGAGTTTGGTGATTTAGCAGCCATTGATAACTCTCTGACCAATACATTCCAGAACAACGGCGATGCCCATATCGGGCTGCTGTTAATCGGAAATACAACTAACCAGGTTGACATTGATCAACATAACTTTGATACCACTTTCGATACTACATTAAACAGTGAGTTTAACGGTGAGGGTGTCGGGTTTATCGTGCGGGATACAGCCACCTTAACGAACAGCACGATTCAGCGGAGCATATTCCAGAACAGTGCGGCATCCGGTCTGTTAATGACCGTGACCGGAAACAACCTGGGTGACTTTGGTACGATCGACAACATCACGATCGGTGGCAGCTCTTCTGACTTTGGAAACGTGTTCACAAACAACGGCGGCAATGGTCTTGAAATGGCTCGTACCTCTGATGCTGTGATGACCAATATCGATATCTTTTACAACACCTTTACAACGAACTCACTGGATGGTATTGATTTGACAGCGTCTGCTGCCAACAAAACGGATACCTACACCATCAACAATAACACCATCACGGATAATACTCTGAATGGTATTGATATGAGAGTGGAATCGGATGCAGTCTTATCTGCTGATATTGACAGCAACATCATTACCGGTAACGACACCAACGGTATTCGCACCACGGAGCTTACGAATGCTCCTGGGGACGCCCGCGGGATCACCGGAGACTGGACCCGCAACTACATTGCTGAAAATGATGGCGACGGTATCCAACTGGCGGCTGCCTCTGACGGGCTCGTCATCGGGAACGCAGCAGATTCTGCACTGGGTAACATGATCGTGGATAACGGTGTCGACGGTATTGGTATCACAGGCGCTGGTACTGTCACGATCGCCCGCAACTACATTGCGGAGAACGCGGTCGCCGGTATCGATATGGATCTGCCAGGCTATAACAACATGACCATTACCAACAACGATATCACCCGGAACGGGGGAGACGGTATCGAGTTCATGAATGTCCTGTCAGGGCTTTATGACCTGAATATTGACGGCAACGTGATCGACTTCAACGGAGGTCGTGGCTTCGATGTCCTGGCCCGACCTGGTCTCGGCGGTTCAGCATCTACCATCAACATTGCGTTTAACAATAACATCGTAAACGAAAACCGTCTGGAAGGGGTGTATGTCGTTTATACTGCTTCGCTCACACAGAATCAGACGGACCCCTCGACAACTGCACTGGCAGACGACGGAAGTCTCTTCCAGGATGTCTACCTGAGAATGGATATGGATAATAACCAGATCATCAACAACGGTCGCGACAGTGGCTTCAGTGCCACAGGTCTGGTCGTACGCGTCGGTACCACTCGATCCTTCACCGGAACTTCTGGTTCGGAATACGGCGGTGGGTTTGCCAGCGATGGTGCGGGTAACTTCGTGACATCAGGTGTGATCATGTCTGTCACAAATACTACACTGACGGGTAACCTGGGTGACGATGTCTACTTTGAATCGTTTGTCTCAACGGTTGATCCGGCTGCAACCACCGGAACCTGGGGGGCCACTGTCGACCCGACAGTCATCAATACCTTCCAGTCCGATGCACTCGCTCGACTGGACCTGTTGTGGGATAATAACACAATTATCTCTGGTGATGTGAATAATGCCGGAGCATATTACGAAAACGCTGATACCTTCAAATCTCGACTGAACACAACCAGTCCTCCCTTCGATGGACCATTTGTTGATACCGCACGACGTCGAAATGCTCAACGTCTGGCAGCTCGTATCAATGACTTTATCGATCCTGGTGCAGGAGACTTCCTCTACTCAGGTATGGGGGCCAGTACCTTCCGACTTGACAATAGTGGAGACCTCGGGATCTTCGTCCTGGATGGGTTTCCGTATACTACGACGACAGATTCGCTTCCGGGAGTACAGCATCCAGGGTCAGTGTATGGCCAAGGCGAACTGCCTTACGGCTGGGGACAGTACTAAGATCAAGACACTTGTCTGATCTGAGTATCAGTGAAAAACAAAAACACCATCCTGAGAAATCGGGATGGTGTTTTTTTTGTTGTGTCAGTTGAAATCAGTTAACTGTTAAGCCGGTGACAGAAACTGCTCGATGCGGTCCAGGCCGGCTTCGAGGGTTTTCAGGTCCGTCGCAAATGACAGGCGGACATAACCCGGTGCCCCAAAGGCATCGCCGGTCACCAGTGCCACGTGGGCTTCTTCCAGCAGCGCGGTGCAGAATTCGCTGGAATCGGTTACCACTTTGCCGCCACCCAGCGGTTTATTGAAGTGGGCACTCACATTGAAGAAGGCATAAAAGGCTCCCCCTGGCTCAGCAAAGCTGATGTCCGGGAATTTGCGCAGGCGTTCCAGCACATACGCCCGACGTTCTTTGAACGCGGTCAGCATGTCGGCCACACTTTCCTGGGGACCGGACAGGGCAGCGATCGTCGCGGCCTGGCTGATGCTGCAGGGATTCGAAGTCTCCTGGCTCTGCAGCTTGGTCATCGCGGCGGTTAACTCGGGGCTGGCCAGCGTCCAGCCAATCCGCCAGCCGGTCATCGCGTAGGCTTTACTGACGCCACTCACAATAATCGTTAGTGCAGCGACTTCGGGGCCGAAAGAAGCGAAGCTGCGGAATTCGGAACCTTCGTAGATCAGCTTTTCATAGATCTCGTCCGAGAGGACCGCCACGTCTTTTTCAACGGCGACTTTCGCCAGCGCTTCCAGTGTTTCCACCGGGTAGGCGGCGCCCGTCGGGTTACAGGGGTTGTTGAGCATCATCAGTTTGGTTTTAGGAGTAATCGCGGCAGCGAACTGTTCCGCGTTCATGCAGAAACCGCTCTCTTCTGATGTTTCGACCATCACGGGAGTCGCACCCGTCAGTTCAACCAGGGCACTGTAACTCACCCAGTAGGGAGTCGGGATGATGACTTCATCGCCAGGTCCACACAAGGCGGTCAGCACATTATGAATTGAATGCTTGGCACCGTTGGAAACGACCACCTGGTTCGGCTGATAGCTCAAACCATAGTCACGCTGGTAGGCATCGCAGATCGCCTGTTTGACTTCGGGTGTTCCGGCTGCCGGGGTGTAATGGGTCTGGCCGGCATCCATGGCATCTTTTGCTGCCTGGCAGATATGAGCGGGGGTCGTGAAGTCTGGCTCTCCCAGGGTGAACTCGTAGACTTTGACGCCGGTACTTTTCAGTTCCTTGGCTTTTGCTGCAGCGGCAATGGTCGCGGAGGGCTTGAGTTTCTGAACAGTAGCTGAGAGCTGCATCGACATAATGGTGATCTTTGTTCTCTGAATGGATAAATGTGTGTGGATCTGAAAACCGGTATCAGATCTCGAAAGTTCCCCCACGCAGACACGGGGGAAGCAATTATGTTCGTAAACACCTGATTCTTTTCACCTGTGAAGACAGCGTCAAGTCTCGGGTGGCATTGTTTGCAAATCGAACGGGAATCCCGCCTGAAATACGGCCAGGCAGAACCGGGGCGGCTTCTGACAGTTCAGTCGGTCTTCAGCGTGAAGCCGGCAGTTCGCTCTCGGCGTTATTCCCCACTTCGTGGGCCGACATGTTCACCTGGATCAGGGATGTCTGTTTGAATTCGGATCGGGCCTGCGTGCCCCCCTTGGTTTCGCGGGTTATCACGACCGACCATTTCGCCACGCCGAACGGAATTTCGGAGGTCCGCCAGATTTTTCCCTCATTTTTCGAGCGGGTCGTGGTGCTTTCGCTGAGGAAGGTTCCCTGGTATTGCCGGGCAGAGAACGTTCCCGCCGGTGTTTCCACACTCGCGGGCTCCCCGACGGAATCCCATTGGGTGTAATGTCCCAGCATGGTGATCATGGGATAGAATCGCAGTACGTTTGTTTTCAGTGGTTCAACGGGACGGTCGCCGGTTTTCCGATAACCGCGGACGATTGGCAGAAAGGTAACCGGCAGCTCATTTTTCCCGATATTTTCTTTGATCTCTCCGTTCACTGCTTTTTCGGGAACCAGAACCTTGTAAATCCGCGGGCCGGATACCCCGGGGGCCACACCCGATTCCGTCGATTTTCCGGTGATGCATTTGAACTCCAGCCAGCGGCAGGGGGTCTGTTCGCCTTCAAATTCTGCCATTTCAGAGCCCACGGAACTGATTACCAGATGCCGCGTCCACTGCAGTTTGATGTTCAGATCGTTGGATTCCGGTCCCGGCATCTCTTTTTCATAAGTCCCTTCGAAGCGGACCCAGGAGCCCTCGGCGGGCAGTTCCCAGATCAGTCCCTGTGCCGAAAGGGAGCCTGAGAAGGAAACAACGCAGATCAGTGACAGTAGAAAAGTACGTACGGACATGTTTGTTAAACCACAGTGAGTACAGGGAACGAAGCAGTGACCGGAGATCACGCGAGAAACCAGCGGTTCCAGTGTGACAAATGAAACATCCTCTGACAACACTTTTCGGTTTTTCACACAGGAATTTTCTGAAGCAAACAGATTTCAGTGCGTATAACGGGAGCATCAGTCAACTCTTTCTTGACCGTAGCCTGCCGTACTACTTAGACTGCTTATAGGAGTTAATACGAATTTAACGTTTTTCAGAGTGACCTCTTCCGCTGCTGCACGCTGCTCCCGGCTCTGCAAACAATACATACGTCCCTGTTATGGAGATTTCTGATGTCGATGCCTGTTCATAAAAATCGGTGGTTCCTGGTTGCGCTGCTGCTGGGCTGTGCGTTCCTTCTGACTCAAAATTTAGCGTCTGCTGCAGAAGAGGATGCCAAACCAATCCGCGAAAACTGGGCTCACATGGTAATCAAGGGCTCGTACCCTGAAGGTCCGCAGATGCCCGGCCTGTTCGGCGATGTGACCGAATCCCTCTCCAAAGCGATTTCACGACTGGAGAAGGCGGCGGAAGATAAATCGCTGACCGGCGTCGTCCTGCATTTCAAAGGGACAGAGATCGGCTGGGCCAAGTTGAATGAACTGCGGCAGGCGATTAAGAAAGTCCGCAAGAGCGACAAGAAAGTCTTCGCCTGGATTGAATCGGGCATGACCAAAGATTACCTGCTCGCTTCCGCCTGTGATCAGATCGTGATGCCCGAGTCGGCCTCGCTGATCCTGCTGGGGCTGCGGGCCGAGGTCAGCTTCTACAAGAATCTGTTCGACATCCTGGACATCAAACCCGATATCCTGCGCGTCGGCAAATACAAGTCGGCGGCAGAACCTTATACGCGTACGGAAATGAGCGACGCGTTCCGCGAAGAAATGGAAGCGATACTCGATAATTATTTCGGGCAGATTACGGAAATGATCTCCGCATCACGGGGATTGTCCGCCGAGAAAGTGGAAGCGGCCATCAACGGCGGTCCCTACATGGCAGCCGAAGCAAAGAAGCTGGGGCTGATTGATCATATCGCCTACGAAGATCAACTGCCCGGACTGCTCACCGGAGATAACAAAAAGAACGACGTCAAGTTCATCAAGAAGTATGCGAAAAAACGTGCCGACACCGATTTCTCCGGCATCGCGGGATTGATCAAACTGATGGACCTGCTGGCCGGCATCGATTCCTCACAGCGTATCGGCTCCGGTCCGCGGATTGCCGTGATCTATGCCACGGGCGCGATCATGTCCGGTTCTTCCGCGCAGGGTGGTCTCATGGGAGGCAATGTTCTGGGGTCAGACACATTTATCAAAGCCGTTGAGAAAGCAGCCGACGATGATCAGGTCAAAGCGATCGTGGTACGCGTCGACAGTCCCGGCGGCAGCGCCCTCGCCAGCGATCTGATGTGGCGCGCACTCGAAGAAGCCGGCAAACCGCTGGTGGTCAGCATGGGCGATGTCGCCGCCAGTGGGGGCTATTATATCTCCATGGGCGCCGAACGTATTTTCGCCGAGCCGGGCACTCTGACCGGTTCCATCGGTGTCGTGGGCGGCAAGCTGGCGATTGAAGGTCTCTATAAAAAAATCGGGATCACGACCAGTGTCATTTCGCGAGGCAGCAACAGTGGAACCTTCAGCCCGCTGAACGGCTTTACGGAATCAGAACGGGTGGCCGTCACAGGCATGCTGAATGCCATCTACAAACAGTTTACCGAGAAAGCAGCCACCGGCCGCAAAATGGATTACGACAAGCTGGAAGCATTGGCACGAGGTCGCGTTTATACCGGCGAAATGGCGCTGAAACTCGGACTGGTGGACCAGTTGGGAACACTGGACGAAGCCATCGATCATGCCCGTAAGCTGGGAAAAATCAAAGATGACGAGAAGTTCGAAAAACTGATTCTCCCGCGACCGACCAGCCCCTTCGAACAACTGTTCGGGTCCGCTGACAGTGAGACACAACAAAGTCACCAGATCTCCCGTATGCTGGATTCCCTGGCACCCGGGTTGGCTGATCAACTGAAAAGACTGGACCTCATCAATATACTGGCACGGGAAAAGTCACTCACAATTATGCCCTTTGAGATTCGCGTCCAGTAACGATTCCGGTTATGCTGATCGGATCAGCAGAGCACTCATCTATATAAAGATGTTTCGCGGCAGTTTTGAATTTACAGCAAAGGAACAGGATGTTGAACGGCTCCAGCAAATCAATCAGAATTCTCTGCCTGGCACTTCTGGCAATTTATTGTGTCACCGCTGATGGGACGCGTGCTTACTCTGAAGAGAAGGCCAGGCTGGCAGATTCCTATGGTTTTAAACCGCTGGAAATTTTCAAACTCTCCGATCGATCTGCCAACATGCTGGCCCAGGATCTGAACGGGGACGGCTTGAATGATCTGATTCTGATTGATAACAGCAACAGCCGCATCGATGTCCTGCAGCAACGCGCACCCGGGGAAAAGGTCTCACCAGATGAGTTGACAGACGAAGTCAACGGGATTCCCAATGATGCCCGTTTAAAACACATCAAGATCCCCGTCGATGTCTCCATTTCCGCTCTGACTGTAGGAGACTTCAACGGTGACGGCCTGAACGATCTGGCGTACCTGGCGCTACCCGACCGGTTGATTATCCGTTATCAGACCAAAACCGGTGAGTGGTCCGACCGCAAACGCATCCGACTGGCTGACCTGCAGCCGACACAGTGGACGATTGCTGCCGGCGATCTCAATTTCGATCAGAAAACCGATCTCATCGTGCTGGGGACCAATCATACCTATGTTCTCCACCAGGATCAGAATGGGGAACTGAAAACGCCCCGTTCCATTCTGAATACGTCTCCCAAACTCGGGCTCGCTGCCATCGCGGATCTGAATGGCGATGGCCGCAATGACTTTACTTACGCCACCCGCGACGGCAAAGATCAGATGCTCTGTGCCCGTCTGCAGAAACCGGATGGCGACCTGGGACCGGAAATCCGGTTTGAACTTTCGAATCCACGTTCGATCACCCTGGCTGAGATCGACGACAAACCAGGCTCGGAAATTCTGACGATCGACTCACAGACCGGGAGAATGAGAATTCAGCAGCTGGAAAATTCGTCGACTCAGAATGGCGATCTTTCCAAACGGCTGACCATGTATGGTTTCGGTGAAGAAGGGTCGGGACGCAATCGCGGCTTTGACCTGGGCGATATCAACGGCGATGGAATTACCGACGTCGTTGTTTCAGATCCGGAAACCGCACAGATGCTGGTTTATCTCCAGGCGAAAGAGCGTGGCCTTGATCTGGGGCAGACTTACCCCGGACTCCTGGGCGTGGAACAGTTACGCACTCAGGATCTCAACGGCGATGGACGGGCCGAAGTGTTTGTCCTCAGCGAACGGGAAAAGATTATCGGCGTCAGTTCGTTTGAAAATCAGCGGCTCTCCTTTCCCAAAATCCTGCCGATCAAGGGAGAACCCGTTGCCTTTGAAATGGCAGACCTCGACGGCAATCAGTCGGCTGAACTGATCTATATATCCAAGGTGGAATCCAATCAGTTTAAACTCCAGGCGTTGAAAAGGAATCAGGATGGTTCCTGGTCCGACTACCAGTTCCCCAGCGATCCTCCCAACCTGGAAGCTCCCAAATCGTTAGTCAAACTCGATGCCAACGGCGACGGGATCTTTGAACTGATGGCCTTTTATGGGCTCTCCCGTTCTCCCAAAATGGTCACTCTCACCCCGAAACAGACTCCCCAGCTCATTACACCCTCGGGGGGTATCAATCTGGATGAAATCAAGCCGGAATCGATCTTCATCGGCGGTCCGAAACGGGACTGGATCCTGACCGCACAAAACAATTTTGCCCGCAGACTCGTTTTGAATTCCGACAATCAATGGCAGGTGCTCGACCAGTTTAACGCCCCTGAAAGCAAAGCCCGTGTCGTCGGTGCCGTGAATATTAACCTGGATGGAGAACCCGGTGATGAAATCGTATTGATCGACCTGGGCGTTCAGAAGCTTCGCATCCTGCGAAAAGAGGCAAACGTGTATCGCCCCTGGAAAGATGTGGAGATCGGCGAGTTTCCTTTCCTGTCCGCGCATGTCGCTGACCTGAATGGAGATCAACTGCCTGACCTGGTTTTATTTGGTCGCGGGCAGTTTGGTGTCCTGTACTCAGGTCAGACTCCCCCCACGTTAAAAGATGTGGGCTCATTTGAATCTCGAATTCCCCAGGCCTATTTCACTGACTCTGTCGCCGGCGATCTGAACGGCGACGGTCAGCCCGATGTCATTATCCTGGATTTGCGGACGCATCACGTGGAAATTCTGCATTTCGAAGAAAACGAAGGACTGAAGCACGCATTAAACTTCAAAGTATTCGAAGAGAAAACGTTTTCACGTTCCAACCAGTCGGGCGTTGATCCACGGGAAGCAGTCATCGCCGACCTGACTGGTGACGGGCGGAAGGATCTGATCCTCCTGTGCCACGATCGCGTGTTGCTCTATCCCCAGGATAAAGGCGGCTCTCAGAAAGATGTCGGCCCCCAGGCTGCCAGCGGAAAGTAATCGCGGGAAGTAATCGCAGTGCGATCAGAGTTCGGAGGTCCCGTGCATGGCATACTTCCGCGAAACCGCATCCAGCCCCCAGATTAAAATGGCAGCCACGATGATCAAGACAATCGAAGTCCAGAACAGGCCGTCAAACGTCGTGGGCCACACATTTTCGTAAATCCGATGTTTGAACGAAACCATTTCCGGCGTCTGGTCGGCGGTGTAAGGAGTGACATCCACTTTGAACGGCCAGATGCGTCTGAGTGAGCCCACCATCAGACCGCAGAGCACAGCCATCGTTAATGTATGATAGTTGTGCAGCAGCCAGCGTAATACTTTGCTGAACAGAATCAGGCCGATCAGGCAGCCCATCACAAACACAAATACGGTCAAGAGTCCGCTCCAGTCGATGTGACCCTTGAGCAGTTCTTTGGGAATCGTTTTCAGCAGTCCCGTCACGTCGTGATATTTGCCCAGCAGAATCAGAATCAGGGCACCGCTGATGCCCGGCAGAATCATGGCGCAGATGGCAATCATCCCACAGAAAAAGACATACAGGTTCCCCTCGGGCGGCTGGATCGAATGTTCGCCGACCAGAATATAAACTCCCGCCAGCGATGCCAGAAATGCCAGCACATTTAAAACTGTCCAGCGTTTGACCATCTGTCCCACCAGGAAACTAGATGCCAGGATTAAACCGAAGAAGACAGAAAGCGTCAGCTGCAGATGATAATCGAGCAGGTAATGCATCAGGCTGGCCAGGCTCACCACACCTGTGAGAATCCCTACGCCAAGCGGGAGTACAAACCGCAGATCGAGGTGTGTTGCCGCTTCAGACCACTGTCGTTTCGCCAGTAACTGAAACAGCCGGGCATCACAATGGCTGATGGCGGTGACCAGACGCTGATAGATCCTCAGGATCAAAGCCACGGTGCCACCGGAAACGCCGGGGATGATGTCGGCGCCGCCCATTAACAGCCCGCGACCGACCTGGATCAGATCGGCTTTCGCAGGGAACTTCGCGGGAGACGGGGGGGCAGGCTGCTCGGAATCTGACATCAATAAACCTTGATTTAATGAACAAAAGAATTTTCGCTGCAATTATTTTTACGCCAGCAATTGAACCGGGCATACGGGATCAGCTATCTTTAGTAGTGTCGAGAGTGTAGTGTAGTCAGGCGATTCTGAAAAGTGTTGATTTCTGGACCTCCAGTAGCAAAGCGAAGTGAACTATGAAAGGCCCCGGATTAAAGCTGGATCTTGATGTCAGACGGCTCTGGAAGTGCCCCCAGACCGGACAGACGATCCGCTTAAGCGGAAACGTCGTTGCCAAACCGATCGAAGTGGATGGTAAAGCGGTCTTTATGCAACTGGTCGAAGAAAAACGCAGTCAGTATCGGGATCCCTTTCATTTCGAATACTACGAACCGCCGGCTCACGATCAGTCCTCTTCCGAACGTGCTGCCGCTGCCGCCCGTTCCCGGGACGAAGTGGAAACGCTGCCGGATGATTCGCCAGTCGATACATTGATTGACACACCGGTTGACAATGTCGCCGATCACTCTATAACTGAAGTAGCTTCAGCAACTCCCTCGCCCGAAGCCGAAGCTGTGCCCCCGACTCCCGCCCGGGCAGAGCCCCCGAAGCCTGCTGAAGCTGAGCCTCAAAAACCTGCTGAAGCAGAGGAAGACTCATTCGGCGGCGGATTGCTGTAGCCCTGTTTTTGAATGCCCTGCGTTCGATTAGATTTCATTCCACCAGCGATTTTCAGCGCGGCGTCAGCCGATTGGTATAACGCGGTCCATGTCACAAAAAGATATCATTATTACCGGTGCCCGTGAGCACAATCTGCAGAATGTCAGTGTTCGACTCCCCCGCAATCAACTGATCGTCATGACGGGTGTGAGTGGCTCCGGAAAAAGTTCACTCGCCTTCGATACCCTCTACGCCGAAGGTCAAAGGCGCTACGTCGAATCGTTGTCCAGTTATGCCCGCCAGTTTCTCGGGCAGATGCCGAAACCCGAAGTCGATTCGATTTCCGGGCTGGCACCCTCGATTTCCATTCAACAGAAAATGAGTGGCCGCAATCCCCGCAGTACCGTGGGAACGATCACGGAAATCTACGATTACCTCCGCGTGCTGTTTGCCCGCGTGGGGCAGGGATTCTGTGAAAACTGTGGCAAGCCGATCAGCTCACAGAGTACCGAGCGGATTATCGATTCGATCGCCGTACTCCCCGAGAAAACCCGGTACTCAATTCTGGCACCGCTGATTCAGCAGCAGAAGGGAGAGTACAAAGACCTCTTTGAAGATCTGCTCAAACAGGGTTTTCTCCGGGCCCGCGTCGATGGCCGCATCATTCAACTCTCGGACCAGCTGCAGCTCGACCGCCAGATGCGTCACACGATTGAAGTGGTGATCGACCGACTCGTCGCCGGCAAAGTCAGTCGGGCCCGTCTTGCAGAGTCCGTGGAGCTCGCCTTGAAACTCGCCAATGGCACCCTGATTGTCGCCACCGAAGTCTCAAAGAAAACAGAGAACAGTGACAGCGAAGAAAGCCTGCAGGACAAACTCTACAGCTCCCGCTATGCCTGTACCGATTGTGGCATCAGTTACGAACCACCCACGCCGCAGCTGTTCAGCTTTAACAGCCCGCTGGGGATGTGCGGCGAGTGTAACGGGCTGGGCATGCGTTATGATTTTCCGCTCGACGCGTTGCTTTCCAAAGAGAGTCTGTCGATTCAAAAAGGGGCTTTCGAACTGCTGGGCCCGCTCAGCAAAGTCGGAAAGTGGCGACGCCACATTTATAACGGCGTAGCACGCTCGATTGAAAACGATCTGAATCTTTCCGAAGACAGTTTCCTTAAAACGCCCTGGAACGAATTGCCAGAAGCGGCGCAGCAGCAGTTTCTGTACGGAACCGGCGATCGTAATATTACCTTCAGCTGGCGGCATTCCGGCGGCATCTGGAAACATGGTGGCACGTGGGATGGCTATGTCGAAGAATTGCTGGAAAGCTATCGCAAAACCAGTAATCCCATGCGTCGGAAACAACTCGAAAAATACATGGACTTTGTCCAATGCTCGAGCTGTCACGGCACGCGTCTGAATTCGCAGGCCCGGCATGTGCGCATCACCTCTGTCAATGAGGCGAACACCAGCAAGCAGACACACAGTTCAAAAACACTGCCCGAAGTCTGTGCCTTCAGTATTGAAGAAGCCGCCGGTTTCTTTGAAACTCTGGACCTGGACGAAACCGGGTTGCTGATCGCCGATGAAGTCCTCAAAGAGATTCGCGGACGACTCGGGTTTCTGCTGCGTTGCGGGCTGAATTATCTGACACTGGATCGAACCGCGCCTACACTTTCCGGGGGGGAAAGCCAGCGGATTCGCCTGGCCGGACAGATCGGCTGTGGACTGGTCGGCGTTGTCTATATTCTGGATGAACCCTCAATCGGACTGCATCCCCGTGACAATACGATGCTGCTGGAAAGTCTGTGTGACCTGCGGGACCAGGGCAATACGGTGATCGTCGTCGAACACGATGAAGAAACCATGCGCGCCGCCGATCACATTGTAGACTTCGGTCCCGGCCCCGGTGTGCGTGGCGGATACATCGTCGCGGAAGGCTCGTATCAGAAAATACTCAAAACGAAGAATAGTGTCACCGGGCAGTTTCTTGCCGGTAAAGAGAAGATAGAGATCCCCGAAGAACGCCGCTCGCTGGTCAAAAAAGATTCGATTGTGATCAAAGGAGCGAAACATCATAACCTGAAAGACATCACCGCACACATCCCCACCAAAGGGCTGATCTGTGTGACGGGGGTGAGCGGGTCCGGGAAAAGTTCGCTTGTGAATGATATTCTCTGGCCGGTCCTGAATAAAAAAGTGAATAAAGGCAAAGGTAATCCCGGCGCCCATCAGAGTGTCACCGGACTGGAACGGATCGACAAAGCCATCGACATTGATCAGTCCCCCATCGGACGTACCCCACGTTCCAATCCCGCGACTTATGTCAAGGTCTTCGATCTGATTCGGGACCTGTATGCGAAACTCCCCGATTCCCGCATGCGGGGTTATAAAGCGGGTCGCTTCAGCTTCAATGTGCCCGGCGGTCGCTGTGAAGCCTGTGAAGGACATGGCGCGAACAAACTGGAAATGGACTTTCTGGCAGATGTCTGGGTTCCCTGTCCGGTCTGTGAAGGCCGCCGCTTTCATCATGAAACGCTGGAGATTCGCTATAAAGGTGCGAACATCGCCGAAGTGCTGGAGATGGATATTCAGCAGGCGATTGAACATTTCCAGAACGTTCCCAAAATCTTAAAACTGCTGGAATCCCTGCATGATGTCGGCCTGGATTATCTGAAACTCGGACAACCTTCGCCAACACTTTCCGGCGGGGAAGCACAGCGTGTGAAACTGGCCCGCGAACTGGGGAAGCGTTCTACGGGCAGTACCTTTTAT
>NZ_CAXAVM010000136.1:0-19711 GCF_963972345.1 uncultured Gimesia sp.
GCCGTTTCCCGGAGGATACCCATATTTCCCGTCAGCACCGCCGCCAGCACCGCCGAAGCCTCCTCCGCCACCGCGGAAACTGCCACCACCTCCACCGCCTCCAAAGCCGCCGCCGCCACCTCCGAAGCCGCCCCCTCCGCCGCCGCGGAAACCACCGCCCCCGCCTCCAAACCCGCCACGCGCCCAGGTTTGAGACAGTTCGGGATTGAATAAGCCGACTGCTGTAACAGCGATCAGTGTGATGAATAGTTTCATGTCTGATATCCCCAAATTTCAAATTTTGTCAGTTTATATTTTATACCGGGAAGAGCGAGTCAGATTGCAAATCAATCTCGCTTCGAGACCACTTCAAGTGCATCTGGTAATTCAGTGCCATTGACGAACCGATTGACCGACTGCCAGCGACAGCCGTTATGATCGATTTTTGTAACGATATTATTCGCGCTGGTGAGCATACCATTCGCCATCACGCCGCGAGATTCAATCGCCCAGCCATTTTCCACCGGCATCCAGATTCCGATGGCATGACTGCCATCTGCATTGAAGGTCCAGGACATGATGTCACCAGTCAAGGGATCAATTCCGATGATCTGCACACCCCTCTGCTGTGATTTTTTTCCGGAATTGGTAACAAAAGTTCGTTCGATGAATTTCTTGCCTGGCAACCAGCGATAAATGGTCTTCAATGTGACCCCTTCGTCCTCTGTCGTCCAGGTTCCAATCAACCATTCCAGATCCTTCAGGTTAATTTGTGCCGCGGAAGGGGTAGCCACCGATTCATTCACGCTGACCATCTTCCACTGTCCATCCTGTTTCAAATGGGTCGCGGTATAGCGGCTGAAAGCGGGAGGAGTCTCAGGGACGGTCACAACGGTCCGCCCCTCTTCTATCGCCAGGCGATCACCGATTTCACGGACCGCATCGACGGAGATCTGAATTTTTGCGCCTTTGTTGTTTTTGAAGTATTCCGTATACATTTTCTGAATTTCAGAGCGACCCGCCAGACGTTTCCCACTGCCATCGACATATTCCCCCTCGGGAGCCCAGAATCCAGCAACCTGTTCTGCATCCCCGGCATCAAAAGCCTGTTTAAACTTCTCTGCCACTTTTTTAACTGCTGCCTGTGCGCCGGAGGGAGATTGTTTTTCCTGAACTTCTACAACCTCCGGCTCCCCGCCTGAAGCGAGTGGCGTCCTCTGAAACTGTGCCTGCAGTGCAGCACTGTCCCACAAGAAAAATAACGAGAAAGCAGATACGGTAAGACCAGAGCGGGTCAATCGCGGTAGAAGATTCATTCTGACATCTTTCAGATATGGTTTTGAAATTCGCATGCGTTGTGTGAGAGAGTCGACAGACTGCTCCAAAAGCCACAGTCCGTGGTTTTATTCTATTCCTGTCTGTTCAATATTGCACGCATAATTTATGATCTCTTTCAGAAAATTCACGAGCCGTTTCATGTAACGAGACCAGTTTAACACTGACGGCAACATTCCCGGATTCCTGCATCACCAATGCGTAACATGATTAAATAATTCATCTAAATACCAGAGTTCTTCCCTGCTGATCACGGAAATGACTTTGATTCAGCAGGACAGATCAGTGAACCCGAATCAGTTTCTTTTGAGCCACCAGCACCTCTGTCAGTAAGAATCATTGATGCTTCATCGTCTTAAACAACTTGCTCCCCTGGCGGTGATTGCCATTTTCATGGGGGCAATCTGGCTGCTGTCCCGGGAATTGAAACATTACAATATACACGATATCCGCAAGGCCATTACCCACATTCCCGCCTGGAGACTCTGGGCAGCGGGCGGACTGACGGTCATTAATTACCTGGTCCTGATCGGTTATGACTATCTGGCGGTCCGCGCCATACAGCATCCGCTCTCTCTAGGAAAAATCTCCCTGGCTTCTTTTACCGGTTTCGTAACCAGTTACAATTTCGGCGCAGTGCTGGGAGGGACTTCTGTCCGCTATCGCCTGTATTCCACCTGGGGACTCTCAGCAGTGGAAATACTGCAACTGGTGATCATGCTGGGAACCACTTACTGGATTGGCGTGTTTGCTTTAGCCGGAATCGTCTTCGTCTCCCACCCCTTCCCGATCCCTGCCTCGTTACATCTGCCTTTTGAAAATGTGCAACCGGTGGGATATATCCTGCTGGCGGTCGCCGCCTGTTATACTTCGCTGACTTTAATTCGCACGAAACCAGTCAGCATCAAAGGAATTCAACTCAAACTCCCCGGCACCGGGATGACGTTACTGCAGCTGGCAGTCTCCGCCATTGATCTGATTCTGGTCGCATTCATTGTATATACGTTGCTCGCAGGTGACATTTCCATTGGATACGGTGAATTTCTGGGAATCTTCCTGATGGCGACAGTCACGGTTGTCCTCTCACATGTCCCCGGCGGAGTGGGTGTGTTTGAACTGGTCATGCTGTCTTTACTCGCGTCTCCCGATTCAGGACAAATCCTCGCCTGTCTTTTGGTATTTCGAGTGATTTATTACCTGATCCCTCTGTTTGCCGCTGTCATTCTGCTGGGATTACATGAACTGTCACTCAATCGAGGGCTGGCTTCACGGGTCATACAGGAAACGAGCCGCTGGTCGAATGCGATTGCCCCATTGATCCTCTCCTGGTGTACCCTGCTGGCTGGTGCCGCTCTGCTGATTTCCGGAGCCACTCCGATCGTCACCGCCCGCATCGGATCCCTGCAACAGACGCTCCCATTGCCTCTCATTGAAGTTTCGCATTTCGTGGGAAGCCTGACCGGAGCTGCCCTGCTGGTCCTGGCCCGGGGCCTGCAACGCCGCCTGGACTCAGCCTGGTGGCTGATTACTTCACTGTTAAGTGTAGGAATTGTGGTCTCCCTGATGAAAGGCTTTGATTTTGAGGAAGCAATCCTGCTGGGCATACTGCTGTTTGCCTTACTGATCAGTCGCAAACAGTATTATCGAAAAGGCGCTTTGATCCATGCCCGCTTCAGCCCGGGCTGGGCAGGGACGATTCTGACAATCGTGGTCTGTTCAATCTGGCTGGGCATGTTTGCCTATCGCCATGTCGAATACTCCGACGAACTCTGGTGGGCTTTTACGGTCAAAGGGAATGCCTCCCGTTTTCTGCGAGGCAGCGTCGGCGCCATTGCCGTCATTCTCCTGTTTGCATTTTCCCGACTGGTCGCAGCCCACAAACCTCGTGCGCTGCCGCCCACTCCCTCTGAACTGGAAGTTGTGAAACAGCTGGTTCGGTCATCACCTCAGACTTCAACGCAACTCGCATTGCTGGGTGACAAATCCCTGCTGTTTAATGCTCAGCAGACAGCCTGCATTATGTATGGCGTGCAAAATCGTTCCTGGATCTCACTCGGCGATCCCATCGGGGCAGAGACAGAAAGGGGAGAGCTGATCTGGCAGTTCCGGGAGCTGGTCGACTGTTATGACGGCTGGCCCGTCTTTTATCAGGTTAAGCCTGAAAATCTACCGCTGTATCTCGACCAGGGACTGACGATCCTCAAACTGGGAGAAGAAGCACGCGTCCCCCTCGATTCGTTTGATCTGCAGGGGGGCAAGCGACGGAAGCTCAGGCAGGCCATCAACCATTGTGAAAAAGACCTGTGTGAGTTTGGGCTGGTTCCCCGGGACGGTGTCCCTGAAATACTCGATGAACTCAGGCTGATTTCCGATGCCTGGCTCCATGCCAAAGGGGTAAATGAAAAAGGCTTTTCGCTTGGTTATTTTGATGAAGCTTATCTCAAGCAGTTTCCCATCGCCGTCGTCAGACAGCAGGGACGCCTCATCGCGTTTGCCAATGTGCTGGAAGGAGCAGGTAAAGAGGAACTCTCAGCCGACCTGATGCGACATCTCCCCGAAGCGCCGCCGGGAGTCATGGAATACCTGTTTGCAGAATTACTTCTCTGGGGCAGGCAGGAGGGTTATCAGTGGTTCAACTTCGGTATGGCTCCCCTGTCCGGTATTGACAACCGTCACCTGTCCCCGATCTGGAACCGGACGGCAAATCTTATTTTTCGGTATGGCGATCATTTTTATGGCTTTGAGGGATTGAGAAGTTATAAAGAGAAGTTTGATCCTGTGTGGACTCCCAAATACCTGGCGTCTCCCGGCGGAATGGCATTGCCTCAGATTTTATCTGATGTGGTCGCGATCATTGGTAAAAACCAGTCAAATTCAAATCGGACGTAACAGCATGGACCACTGGGATAAAATCGAAGGATCGCCTGTACAACTGGGGGAGACCTGGGTTGCTTCTGAAGATGCCTATAATTTTGCGATTTATTCCAAACACGCTAAACAGGTCTCCCTGCTCTTTTTCACGGAAGACGACCTGTATCATCCGGTTTATGTTTTTGATTTTGAGCCCCATCGCAACAAAACAGCAGAAATCTGGCATTGTCGGATCCCGGCTGCGAAAATACGCCCCGCCAGGTACTATGCCTACCAGGTAGATGGTCCTTCCCCTGCAGCCCCGTACCACTGGCATGCATTTGATGCCGAAAAACTGTTGATTGATCCTTACTCCCGTAACATCTACTTCCCTCCCGGATTTGAAAGAGAAGCAGCCTGCCATCCCGGAAGCAATATCGGACGCGCTCCCCTGTCCGTATTACAGTCGATCGAGTGTGCATTCAACTGGGACGATGATCAGCCGATTCACCATACTTCTGATTTGATTATCTATGAAATGCACGTGCGTGGATTCACCAGGCGTGATAACTCGGGAGTCTCAGAGGCGGCACGGGGAACCTTTGCAGGAGTGATCGAAAAAATTCCCTACCTGCAGGAACTGGGAATCACTGCCGTCGAACTGCTGCCCGTTTATCAGTTCGACACACGCGACGGCAATTACTGGGGATACATGCCCCTGGGATTCTTCGCGCCACACGATGGATACTGCATGTCCACAGATACCTGTGAACGACACATTGAATTTTGTGAGATGGTCAAGGCCCTGCATCGGGCGGGGATCGAGGTCATTCTTGATGTTGTCTACAATCATACGGGTGAAGGCAACGAGGACGGACCAACCTACAACTTTAAAGGCATCGATAATACAACCTACTACACGTTGACCGGCGACCCGGAAGCGCCGTTCGCCAATTACTCGGGAGCAGGAAATACGCTGCACACAGCCAACCGGGCTGTCCGTAAAATGATCGTCGACAGTCTGCATTACTGGGTCAAAGAAATGCATGTGGACGGTTTTCGTTTTGATCTGGCCAGCGTGCTCACCAGGAAAGCAGATGGCAGCATTGAAGACTCAAACCCGACAACCCTTGGACAGATCGGTTCCGACTCCGGATTGGCCGGCAGACGATTTATCGCGGAACCGTGGGACGCCGGGGGTGCCTTTCAGCTGGGCTCTCGTTTTCCCGGACATCGCTGGATGCAGTGGAATGCCGCCTATCGGGATACGCTGCAAAAATTTGTCCGCGGCGACGAGGGACAGATAGCGGATCTGATGACGCGACTGTACGGCAGTTGCGATCTGTTCCCCGATGACTGTCTGCACGCACTCAGGCCCTATCAGAGCATCAATTATATCACTTCGCATGACGGCTTCTCCCTGTATGACATGGTGTCATTCAATCAGAAGCGGAACTGGGAAAACGGCCAGCACAATGAAGATGGGACTCACGATTACAGCTGGAACTGTGGCTGGGAGGGGACGGACGCTCCCGCAGAGGTGATCCAACTGAGAAAGCAGCAGGTCAAAAACTTTTTCACCCTCCTGATGGTTTCGAATGGCACTCCCATGTTCCGGATGGGGGATGAATTTCTGCAGACCCAGGAAGGAAACAACAATCCCTATAATCAGGATAATGAAACCAGCTGGCTGGACTGGAGTCGCCTGGAAGCAAACCAGGATCTGTTCCGTTTTGTAAAACAGTTGATCGCATTTCGCAAAGCGCATTCCTCTCTGTGCCGTTCCCATTTCTGGCGGGAAGACATCAAATGGTACGGCGTCACACGCTATGTCGATCTCAGCCCGTCCTCGAGAACGCTGGCCTTCTGTCTGCACGGCAGAGAAGAACAGGATGCTGACATGTATGTGATGATCAATTCCGCCGCCAATACCTGCTGCTTTGGAATTCATGAAGGCACTCCGGGGGAATGGAAACGAATTGTTGATACTGCCCGGAACAGCCCGCAGGACATCCTGGAAACAGATGCCCTGCAAGACATCACACAGGATACTTATGATGTACAGGCTCGTTCTGTGGTGGTACTGATCAGACAGCACGGTTAAACTGGATACTGTGCTGAAATCATAGACGGGTTTTCTGCAAACGAGTTTTCTGCAAATCAGATGAGGAAGTACAATGGAAGGTATCGCCGAAGTCTTTGGGGGAGTCATGATTGTGTTTGTGATCGTGATTTTTTCACATCGCTATCGGAAACACAAAGCGAAACGGCAAGCGAACGAAACCGAAGATTCATCTTGAATCAACAGGCTGAGAATCCTATGCTGCGGCGTCGCGCTCCCTGAAATTGCGATTCATCAACACCAGTCTTACAGGAGGTAACACGCAGTGAGTGAATCCCACGCCCCTCTCTCTGGATCACAAATCCGCACACGGTGCTGTATTGTCGGCGGAGGTCCTGCCGGTCTCTTTCTGGGTTACCTGTTGGCGCGTACTGGTGTGGAAGTCATCGTTCTGGAAAAGCACAAAGATTTTCTGCGTGATTTTCGCGGCGATACCATTCATCCCTCCACGCTGCAATTATTGCACGAACTGGGACTACTGGATGAGTTTCTCAAAATCGCTGACAAACACTTTGAATCGCTGAACCTGAACTTCGAAGGCCAGCAGATTTCCGGACCTTATTTCACCCATCTGCCAACCGAGTGTAAGTTTATCACGTTTGCTCCCCAGTGGGACTTTCTGAATATGATTGCCAGGCATGCCAGTGAATATCCCAACTTCCAGCTGCATCTGCAGGCCGAAGCGAAACAACTGATACGTGATGGAGAGCATGTCATCGGGGTAAAAGTGAATGGTCTGGACGGAGAATATGAAATCTTTTCCGACCTGGTTGTCGGCGCGGATGGTCGTGGCTCGCAGATGCGAATAGACGCCGGCGTGGAGATTATTGAAAAGGGAATCCCCATCGACGTCCTCTGGTTTCGTGTGGGAAAACAGGGAAACATCGATGATAACACCCTGGCCCGCATCAAAAATGGCCGGATGCTGATTACCATCGATCGCGGAGACTATTTCCAGGCGGGTCTGATTATCCATAAAGGTTTTTTCGACGAAATAAAACAGGAAGGCCTGGAAGCCTTCCGCAACAGAATACAGGAGATTCTTCCCGAACTGGGAGAAGGAGTGGCAGAAATTGACAGCTGGGACAAAGTCAGGCTGCTGACCGTGCAACTGAATCACATCACCAACTGGGCGCAGCCTGGTCTGTTGTTAATTGGTGACGCCGCCCATGCCATGTCACCGGTCGGTGGAGTCGGGGTGAACCTGGCAGTGCAGGATGCGGTCGCGACCGCCAATCTGCTGGCAGACAAACTGTATGAAGGGAGAGTCACTCTGGCCGATCTGCAAGCGGTACAACACCGCCGCGAACGCCCCGCCCTGAAAACACAACGGATGCAGGTCTTTGCCCATCAGCGGCTGTTTGGCGGACACTCCGCGCCAGGAAAACCGGTCTCCGTCGCCTGGGGAATCAGAAAGACTGCCCGACTGTTAGCCCCGATTCTGAAGCGGACCGCCGGCAAGCTGATTGGTATGGGATTTCTGCCTGAGCATATTCAGACTCCGGAACGGGCGGCGAAAAACAGCACTCCCGTCGCTCCGTAAGCCTCAAACTTCTGCGTGGACTCAGAAAACAGAAAAGATTCTGCCCTTTTATTTCCCGTATTGTTAAAATGATTACTGGTTCGGCAGGTTTGATCCCGGACCAGAATCATTCTCAACGTGATACCAGGAAATCAACAATGGCCCGAATCGGATTACTCGCTTCAATCCTCTCTCTGGCTCTGTACGTTCCCATCGTATCACAGGCAGATGAGTCGGTTGAAAATACGCTTCAGATCAAAAATGCGATCCGGAAATCCCTGCCACTGATTGAAACAGCGTCCGCAGGATCAGCACGCGAACGAAAGTGCTTTACCTGCCACAACCAGGCGCTGGCGGTTCTGGTCCTGGATGAAGCCCGCCAGCGGGGATTCACCATCGATGAATCCAATTTCCAGCTGCAGGTCGATCATACAAGGAATCACCTGAAACGAGGGCTGGAAAATTATCGCGCCGGCAAAGGACAGGGAGGCGGACCCGATACGGCCAGCTATGCGTTATGGACACTCGAAATGGCAGGACAAACGCCTGATGAAGTGACGAAGGCTGTCACAGGTTATCTGCTGGAACGCGACAAGAACCACACGCACTGGAACCGGAATTCCACGCGGCCTCCTTCCATGTCTTCAGATACGAACACCAGTTATTTCGTCATCAGGGCACTGCAGACCTTTGGCAGTGAATCGCAGCAACCTGAAATCACCGCCCGCATCACGAAGGCCCGGCAGTGGCTCCTCGATCTGAAACCTGCTTCGACAGAAGAACGTGCTTTTCAGTTACGCTGCTTTCAGTTGCTCAGTATTGACAATACGATTCATCAAACATCCGTGAACGAATTATTGAAGCTGCAGAATGCCGATGGTGGCTGGTCTCAATTGCCCGACATGCAGAGTGATGCCTATGCGACGGGAACCGTTCTGGTCGCTTTATTGCGTTCCCATCTGGTTGATGCTGACCACGGTGCCATCCGTAAAGGCATTCAATATCTGATTGATACCCAGCAGCAGGATGGTTCGTGGCAGGTAATCAGCCATGCGAAACCCTTTCAAACTTATTATGAAACCGGCTTTCCTTATGGAAAAGATCAGTTTATCTCGGTCACAGCCAGCAGCTGGGCCACCGTCGCTCTACTACTGACTCTGCCAAAAGTGGATTGAAGGCCAGGATTCCCGTTTCGCTCATACCGATTTTTCTGATATAACCTCAGCCTGAATACTTCCTGTTGAAAACACAGGGAAGTCAATGGCGACTCTTTTCCACTCAGATTCAGAATCATATCAGAAGGCTGACAGAACATGTTTGAACGTATTGCTAATGGCTGGGCATTATCGAAGCAGAGCTTTCGGGTGTTAATGCTGGATAAAGAACTGCTGCTGTTCCCCATCATGAGCGGCATTTCCTGCCTGCTGGTTTTAGCCAGCTTTGCATTGCCACTCTGGGGCAGTAAATACTTCGACACCATTATGAATGAGCAGCAGGCCCCGCAGGACCCCCTGGCTTACGTGATTTTATTCGCCTTCTATTTTGTCAATTATTTTGTGATCATTTTCTTCAACTCCGCTTTGATGGCCTGTGCGATTATCCGTCTGAAGGGAGGCAATCCCGGTGTGAGTGACGGGTTCAACGCCGCACTGAATCGACTGCCTCAAATTGCAGGCTGGGCTCTGGTCAGCGCGACGGTCGGTTTCATTCTGAAAATGATCGAATCACGGTCCGAACGAGTCGGGCAGATTGTCGCCGGTCTGCTGGGAATGGCCTGGTCGATCACCACCTACTTTGTCATCCCTGTACTCGTTGTGGAAAAAAAGAATCCCATCGAATCCATGAAACGCTCGGTAGGAATTTTACGCGAAACATGGGGTGAATCTCTGGTGGCCAACTTTGGAATCGGAGCAATCATGTTCCTGATCATGATTCCCGTTTTTCTCGTACTCGCTGGTGGCGGCATGCTGATCGCTGCGGGAAATGTAATGTGGGGAGGAGTCCTCCTTGGTTGTGGAATACTGTCAATTCTGTTGATCTCCCTGGTCTCTTCTGCAGTCCATGCCATTCTGATTGCCGCGATTTATCTCTTCGCAGCCGAAGGGGAAGCGCCGCAGGAGTTCGATAAAACCCTGATCGCCCACGCTTTTAATCGAAAATGAGCCTTAAGAAGCAGCGGCAAACAGAAAATCCTTGAGATAGCGTCTGCCAGCATCTATGATCGGATGGGTCTATTGCTCCCCCGATTTTCTGCCGAGGACATCTCCATGGCTTTGCGTGTGCTACTTGTTATCTGCTTCTCTTATTTGCCCGCCGCAGTTTCTGCTGAAGAGCCTGAGATTCAACTGCAGTTGAACCCCTTCATCTATCAGCGACAGATTACGCGATTGAGCAAACAGGGTTTTACAGCAACTGACCTGAGTGTCTATGCAGGCCAGCGATCAGAGCGATTTGCCCTCATGGGAATCAAACAGCCTGAATCGAAAGACTGGAGGGCCTTGCATGGGCTGGATGAAAAGCAGCTGGAGAGCCGACTGAAACAGCATGCCGCAGAGGGATTTCACCCGCAGGTCATCAGCGGCTATGAGAAAAGAGGGGAACCAAGGTTCGCCGTCATACTTAAAAAGTCAGCGGAAGCCAGCCCGGTTCTCAAGCATTCGCTTTCGGGTGCTCAACTTCAAGACACTCTGAAATCCCTGCAGGAAGAGGGCTACGCGCCAAGTCAACTGGATGGCTACACTATTGATAACCAGACGTTCCACGCGGGCATCTGGAAAAAACAGGGGGAGACCGCCTGGGAGGCCACCTGCCAGATCCCGTCCAGCCAGTTTCAAGCAACCTTTGATGATTACACCTCGAAAGGATTCCGACTCGTTGACCTGTCTGGCTATGGTGAAAACGGGACGGCCGTTTATCATGCTATCTGGTCGAAGGCAGCCGGGCCGTCATGGAAGTCTCAATTCCACCTCACTCCGGATCAGTTTCAGCAAGCCAACAAAGAAAGACTCGCCGAACAATATGAATTGACCAGTCTCGATGCGTACTCCCTCAATGACCAGCCATTTTTTACAGGAATCTGGGAGAAGATCTCCCCGGAGAAACGGATTGAATTACCACTCTGGAAATCTCCCGATGCGATTCCCATGACGGGCCTGGATCAAAAAGAATTCGCTTCACTGGATGAATCGATCAAAGACTTCATGATGCTGCATAACCCGCCGGGGATGGCCGTCGCAGTCAGCTACCGTGGTCGACTCGTTTATGCACGCGGTTTTGGATATGCAGATAAAGAGACCGAAGAACTGGTACAGCCCGACAGTCAATTTCGAATTGCCAGTCTATCCAAGCCGATCACCGCTGTCGCCATTCTGAAGCTGGTAGAACAGGGTAAACTGCAACTCGACAGCCGCGTATTTGATGTACTGAAACAGTATCAGCGTCTGCTCATTCAAAAGAACGTTGATCCACGCCTGAAAGACATTACCATTCAACAGCTGCTGAATCACACAGCCGGCTGGGATTCTAAAGATTCATTTGACCCGATGTTTCGTTCGGTTACTTTTGCAGAACAGCTGGGTAAACCCTCCCCCGTGGACAGCGATGACATTATTCGCATCATGCTGGAACAGCCACTCGATTTTAAGCCGGGCGAACGCTTTGCCTACTCCAATTTCGGTTACTGTTTACTGGGGCGGATCATTGAAGAGGTCAGTGGTCAGACCTATGAGGATTACATCCAACAGGCAATCTGCGAACCACTGCACATGAGTGAGACACAGCTGGGAAAAACACTTCTGGAGGGTCGCAGTGAGAAAGAAGTCAAGTACCACAGTCCACTGCAGGGGAGCTCTGTTTTCGCTGCGAATTTACGCGAGCAGGTCCCCTCCCCTTACGGTGCCTGGAACCTGGAAGCCATGGACGCTAATGGCGGGTGGATTTCCTCAGCACCAGATCTGGTACGTTTCGCGACAGCGTTTAATATTCCAGACCGCTGTCCGCTTCTGAAGGCAACGACGATTTCAAAGATGTTGGAACGCCCGCCGGGGCGCGCCGGATTCGATGAGAATGGCGAACCCAAGGCCACTTATTACGCCTGTGGCTGGATGGTGCGCCCCATCGACACCGCAGGAAACTCCAATCAATGGCACACCGGTTCCCTGGAAGGAACTTCGACGCTCCTCGTCAGAAGGCTCGATCGGATCAACTGGGCCATTCTGTTCAACAAGCGGAACGGGGTCGATGATAAACGATTGTCGTCACTGATTGATGCGCCCATGCATACCTGGATGAACCGCATCGAACGCTGGCCTGCCAAGGATCAGTTCAAACAGAAATAATACCAGTTCACTTCTTGAGATGATGATCAAAAAACTGGTAAGCCGATTCGCGGGTCTCCGGGGGAAAATCATGTTTTGCTTCCGGGTACAAGGCTTTCAGATTTTCCGGATGCCCTGATAATCGGTAAACAGGTTGCGCAATGCGTATGACATCTTTCACTCCGGATACTTCAAAATTACTGTCGCTGACGGGCGCGCACGCCAGAAATGCACGGGGGGCGAAGCTGGCTACGATTTCCGTAAAATCAAAAGGAACCAGATCCGGGTTGTTCTGATACTTGCCGTTGATGACAGGCATATAGCGATCACTGGTCCAGCCTTTGAGTTGACCCCCATAATATTTATGAAAGCGGGTAAACCCACAACTGGAGACCAGTGCTTTGATCCGGGGATCAAAGGCAGCCGTGAACATTGTGTTGTGCCCTCCCAGGGAATGCCCGATGCAGCCAATGCGATCCCCTTGCACATACTTCAGGGACTGCAACAGATCGAGGGAGCGTTTATTGTCATAGACGGCTTTCATCGTGCCACTACGGTATTCAGGGTGTGCTTTGAAATCGTAAGGATATTCACCAAACGAAGGATAATCCGGCGCGAGTGTCACGTAGCCCCGCTCTGCCAGTTCCAGCGCATATTTCAGATTCGGCAGCCCTTTGATTCCTGCAGGCTCCTGTTTGCCCGTACTGGAATTCGTCTGATGCAGACAGAGTATCGCGGGAACAGGATGCTCTGCTGTTGCTGTTTTCGGCACAAACAAATATGCCTTGACCCGCATCTGGGGATCATCGGTATGATACGATATTTTCAATCGTTTCACTGAATCCACAGTGGCCTCTTCCAGGACTTTCATATCCAGGGGAACCGGTTGATCAGGACGGGGAACCTCCCCCATCACCGTCTGCATGTTCGACAGAATATGCCCGCGACGGATTTCCCAGTCTTCCCAGGATTGAACAGGCTGCTTTTTTCCGGCAGGATCAAGATAATAGGAGAGATCCAGATGCTCCTGGTAAACGGGAGCATCTGGCGTTGCTTTCTCAGTCTTTTCAGCACTGTATAAAGCTGAAAAACAGGCAGAGAGACAGACGAAGATACTGACGATTCTTAAAATCACAGCAGCACCTTTCTTAAATGATATCGCTGATTATTTTTCAGCTGGTTTCGAGACTGGTTCTGCGGGCGCGACCAGCGTATTTTTGATGATTGAATCGGTCAACTTTTCATGATCGGATTCGACATCGATCAACAGGTTGTTCCCGAAAAGCACATGCGACGTAGGCTCGATGACCTCTACAGCTTTGGGACGCACGGAAGAAAACAGATTTCCCGAAACGGTGACTCCACGGGTTTTATCAAGAGTCAGGCCGGCTGCTTTGAGATCATTGGTGCGGCGTTTGACCTGTCCGTTCCCTATATAACTGTTGGAAAAGTTATTGCCAGTCACTGTGATCCGCCCCGATTTCGGACCAATCTTTAAAGCGTCAGCTGCCAGCAGCGTAAACGTATTCGCACTGACCGCACAGCCATGGGCATCATCCAGAATAATGCCGCTACCATTGTGCGCAATCACATTGGCAGAGAGTGTAATGCCGTAACATTCCTTATCCAGGGTAATTGCCCGGCCTTTGCATTCTTCAATCATATTAGCGCAGACGATGGAACCATACGTATTTTCAATGATCACACCATCGCGTAAATGGTCATCCAGGTTATTGCCACTCATGCACAGGTTATACCCGTCTGCACACCGCAGAGCATCCAGGTTTTCTTCAAAATGATTTGCCGAGACGACAATGTCATGACAGCCAATCAGGTTCAACCCGGTGGCCTTGTTGTAGGTGATCAGACAATCGGAAACGCGGGGATCTTCAAAACAGAAGTCCAGAAAAATCCCGTCGCTGCCGTGATAGCTGCAGGTGACTCCATGGATGTAAATTTCCTGTACCCATTTGGCATTGATGCCCCGTCCGCTCTTCTCATTTCCCGTCACGCGAAAGTTCTGCAACTGCACACGCCAGATACGGGGCTTCGGATCAGGCTTTCCGTCTGGAAGTTTGGCGTCTTCGGGAGGATGAATGGCGATCGCATCTTTCCCTTCTTCATTTTTATTATGAATGTGTGTTGCAGAGCCAGCACCCATTAACAACACATCACCTTTATTAATGACCAATGGCTGATCAATCTCAAAATGACCAGGAGGCAGCATTACCACTCCCCCTTCTGCGGGAAGTGCATCCAAAGCCTGTTGAATCGATTCATAATTGATCGCGTGGATCACAGGTCGTGCGCCAGGCAGGCGGGCTTTACTTTTCGCTCCCTCTTTTTCCTGACCGGCGATCACGAATCCTGAATTCAAAGAAATCAGGAACGCCAGGGCCAACATCGAAAACTTAACGGCAGTGTGAGAACTTTTCATAACAGGCAGGACCTCTCTCAACTCAGAAATACGGGGCAGGAAGAAAACGGCTTTGGTGAAACCGTCATTCATATCAAAATGCAATTCCGACTGGTGAAACCACACCAGCTTAACTTTCTTTCGTAATTCCACTATCACAACCGAAACAGCGTCAATAGTCAAGTTGCCGGCAAATGGCAGGGCAATAGAGTCGGGTAAGTGAAACGTTTCTAGTTGCGAACGGAAAAATCGCAGGAATACGAATACGAGCCTCAATCAGCCGATGGAAATTCCCCGCGCGGGACGACTTGTAATTTATGCGGGGAATGCTAGAATCGCAGCCCGCAACAGTTGCATCTGTTACTGATTTTAGTAACATAAATGCTCACAACAGGTTGCACTTGCAGCACTGTGCCAGGCGCTCTCAGAATCCGGAAACATCTGAATTTTTTGAGGAACCTGAAACATCTCAGGATAGTCCACTATTCTGACAGGCACCCGTAGCTCAACTGGATAGAGCACCGGTCTTCGGAACCGGGGGTTGGGGGTTCGAATCCCTCCGGGTGTATTAGACATAAACTGAAGTAAATAGTAGGTTTACTTCAACAGCTGGATCAACAATTCCAGGTCCTGACACTACGGTGGATACGGTAATTACCGGTCCGTGGCAGAAAGGATATCCACTATGTCTGTTTCCATCCCCTCTTATCGTCACCACAGGCCCTCCGATCAGACAGTTGTTACCCTCAATGCGCATGACTTCTATCTTAGTAAATGGAAAATGGCAGAGAGCAGACAGGAATACGACCGCCTCATTGCGGAATGGATTTCCAATGGCCGCAGGCTGCCTCAGACGGCCCCCGACGCAGAGCTGTCTCTGGCCGAGCTGGCCGGCTCTTACCTGGACTATGCTGTCGAGTATTATGTCAACGACGGCGTGACCATCAGCGAATACAACTGCATCTCCAATGCACTGAAGCCACAACACCAGTTGTACTCCAGGATCTTACATTAGCAACTTTGGCCCCCCAGGAGCCTGTCCGAATCAGACGGGATCTCGCGGAGCATGATAATTTAATGGCGATCGAAGCGTAAACGCCGACTTGTCTTCTAATTCTATTGCTTATCAGTTTCTGTTTCATTGGGCTCCTGCTCCACTGCCGGAACCGGTGCCGGGGCTTCCGATTTGAGGTAGCGGAAGTAATCGGAGTCGCTGCTGAGTATGGCGGTGACGCCTGCGCCGAGGGATGCCGAATAGCTTTCCAGTGTGCGTAGAAAACTGTAGAACTCGGGGTCACTGCCGAAGGCTTCACTGTAGATGCGGGTCACTTCCGCGTCGGCTTCTCCACGAATGATCTCCGCTTCCTTTTGGGCTTCACTTTTAATCTCGGCAAGCATGCGTTCGGTTTCTCCTTCAATCTCCGAGGCGCGGCCCTGCCCTTCACTCCGGAATTGTTCGGCGATCCGTTGCCGTTCCGCAATCATGCGCTCGAAGACCTGCTGTTGGACCGACTCAACGTAGTCGAGCCGTTTGATCTGGATGTCGACCAGTTCGATCCCATACTGAGGCATCTGCTGCTGTGCGGTTTTGAGAATATCTCGGACCATTTCGCCCCGCCCCGTTTCCACTTTCTGAAGCAGGATCTCTTCTTCCCGTTCTCCAGTCATGGTCCGTTGCAGATCTTCTTCCGTGACCTCCCAATCTTTGGAGCGGACGATATTGACCAGCGGACTGGAGGCGATTTTGTCGCGAACGACCGAATCGAGGATATCATTGAGCCGGTTCCGGCCTCCCGCTTCGTCCTGCACGCTTTGCAGGAATTTGAGGGGATCGACAATCTTCCAGCGGGCGGTGGTATCGACCGAAATGAACTGTTCTTCAACGGTGGGAACCTGATTCGGATCACCATCCCAGGAAAGCAGGCGTTTGTCGAACTTGCGTACTTCCTGAATGAAGGGAATTCGGAAATGAAGACCGGGCTCGGTGACCGGATCGCCGACGGGGGCGCCGAATTGTACGACAATCGCCTGGGTCGCTTCATCGATGGTAAATACCGAAGCGCGAGCGACAATGACAACGACGATAACCAGAACAAACATCAACGGAATGAGGTACTGTCGAAATCCGCCGGAGCGCCGAAATGAAATTGACATGGAAAGCCTCTCACAGGAATGATAAATCGATAATAATAAATCGCGTTAGCGATTCTGGACAGGATTGTTCTTGTCCAGATTGAGCAATGGAATAGGAGATTGTCCTCCCGGTTCAATGACATAAATTTTGCCGAGCGAGGGGAGCACCTTATCGAGTGTTTCCAGGTACATCCGTCGCCGTGTCACTTCGGGAGCAACTTTGTATTCTTTCAGGATCGCTTTGAAGCGGGATGTCTCCCCCAGCGCCCCGTTGACGCGTTCAGCCCGATAACCTTCTGCCGTTTCGACGACCTGCTTCGCTTTGCCTCGCGCGGCCGGGATTTGCTGATTCTGTTTTTTCTCGGCTTCGTTGATCAACTGCTCCTTTTCCTGTTCGGCCTGGTTGACTTCGTTGAATGCCGGTTTGACCGAATCCGGTGGGTTCACATCCTGCAATTCCACGGTCCCGATCCGAACTCCCATGTCGAAGGAATCGAGCAGTCGCTGGATTTCTTCCTTGGCGTTCAGGGCGATTTCGACACGCTTGATTGTCAAAACGTCACTTCCCAGGTTATTGCCGACAATTCTCCGCATCACCGCTTCGGAAATATCCCGAATCGTCTTGTCGACCTGTTCAACCCGGTGCAGATACTTGTTCGGGTCGTCCACGCGGTATTGCACAACCCACTCCACGTCGACAACTTTCAAATCACCGGTCAGCATCAACGATTCATCGCGATGTTCCTCGGATTTACGATAAACGGCGGAGGTGTCTTGCTGAACGGCGGTCCGAAAACCGAATTCCTGTTTAAGCACGCGAGCCGTCGGCACGAATTCCTGCTCGTCGATGCCGAAGGGGAGTTTGAAGTGCAGGCCCGGATCTTTGATCGCGATCACTGCGCCAAACCGTTTGACTACGGCTTGACCTTCCGGCTGGACAGTATAGTAGGACGTGAAAATGCCCCAGAGGATGATCAGTCCCAGGATGACAGACAGGACGATCCACATGACGTGCGATCCGTCGATGTCGGTCAACCATTCATCGAACGGACTTCGCTCTCTGGAATGTCTCATGGCAGAGATACTTTCTTTAAAACAGTCTGATGCAGTGGAAACCGAACGAAACGAACAGTACACTAATCAGCGCGGGAAGCTCAATCAAGTAACTAATTACTGATGACATTCCTCTACTCTAGCTCACTGAAACGGGAATGCAACCCACATCAGAAACGCGGTGTGGACCGATATTTCCATTTTTACTGAGCCTGAATCGTGTGAATCTCACGCCCTTCCAGACAGTTCACAGTCCGAACTCTCATACCAGAATCAACAAGAGCCGTAACCAGTAACACATCCGGTCTGTGATCTTCTTTTTTTCATCAGACAGCCAGTTTTAAATCGACTGTCAATTGGCACTGAAGACACGAAAGTAAAAACGGGAGACAGGCTAAACAACGGCCCCCTGCTCCTGCAGAGTCGTTCGCAACTGTTCGATATCAACTTCGCGGGGGGTGACACGCTGTTTCAGAGAAAGACTGGCTGCGGTTCCTGCAGCCTGACCTGTGGCATAACAGGGGGGAATCACGCGCGCTGAAGCGGCCCCTTCGTGATCTGCGGAAATGGGGCGTCCTGCCACCAGGAGATTACTGACCTCTCGTGGTACGAGGCAGCGATAGGGAATTTCGTAATGATCGGCGTGAATGCCTTCCAGGCGTCCGCGGGGTCCCTGGGGATCATGGATATCAATCGGATAGGAACACTGGGCGATCCCATCTTCGAACTTGCGTCCTTCCAGAACATCCTGACCGTTGAGTACGTAGTCGCCAAGAATATGACGCGTTTCCCTGATGCCCACCTGGCTGCCCGTGGCCAGCAGTTGTGTGTTTTCCAGACCGGGACAATGCGAACGGAAAAAGCGAATCAGATCCCAGGCCTGCCGCCGACTTTCGATTTCGGCGCGAGACAGGTCATCCGGATTTGTTCCATCGACATTCTGAACGCGGGTCGTATTCACACGCCACTGACCGGGGGTCGGCTCGCGATAGATATTCAGAAACTCGCGTTCCAGAGTCCAGTCGCCCGTTTCGCGTGCCTCTTTGACAATACACTCAAACAGGCGTTCTCCCGGATGCAGTTTTTCATGCTCACGCATCCAGGCGATGACACGCTCATCGTCTACATTACCGATCGTCAGAAATAACGTGACTGGCATCATCTTGCCGTCTTCACGGCGTCCCACTTCGAAAGGAGCCCCTGCTTTCGCTGCGATGTCGCCATCACCTGACGTATCAATGACGATTTTCGGTCGCAGCAGTCCGAGGCCGGCTTTATCCAGAATCACAATATCAGAAATGCGATCGCCATCCATGATGACATCAACGAACGAAGTATGAAAACGAATTTGCGCGCCGGAATCGCAGACCATTTCCAGGGCTGCCATCTTGAGTGCTTCCACATGAAAGGGAGTCACGTTGGCATGTCCGAGTTCGATAAATGAACCCCAGGCAGAGCCGGCTTCTGTTGTGGATGGATCTACGGCACCCCCCATCGCCACCATGCGGTCGATGACTTCCTGAAACAGCCCGGCGACGAGCTGTCGTTTTCCATCGGGAGTGTAGGACGTCATAAAGGGCCCTACCATACCGGCCGTGGAGGTTCCCCCCAGAAAACCGTAGCGTTCTACGAGAATCGTCGATGCTCCGTTGCGGGCCGCTGCAGAAGCGGCTGCGACCCCGGCAGAACCGCCGCCAATCACGGCAACATCAATACTGGCTCGGAGTGGAATATCCCAGGTTTTGGTAATGAATTCGGTCTCTGTCGTCATGATGGTCGATCCGGCGGGAGTGAGTCAGGCTATCAGTGCAACCCCCAAAATAGCAATCACTCACGCGGGTCGCAACACAGACACTGCGCGTTCTGAATTCTGAACTGCGCGAGATACCAGAGTTGGATTGATCAGGTCTGCGCAGGCTCTCTATTCTCTTGCTTCAGATTCATGAGCACCGATCCGGATTTCAGGCAGACACTGGTGCGAGTTC
>NZ_CAXAVM010000137.1:0-19688 GCF_963972345.1 uncultured Gimesia sp.
GCCACACATCGCAACGCTTCGCCCCGGCACCGCCACTGCTCACCCCAGCATCGGTTCGACTTCAACCCGTATCGCCACATGATATGATTCATCCCCCTTGACCTCCTCATGTCTTTCCCGAAAATAATCCAACACACAACGAAACCACAGATTATAGATACCAGATTGATCAACATATTGAACTCCACAACAATAACAATATTTCCATGTCCTCTCCCCCGTGCGGGTGCCATCTGTCGGCTTGACCGACAGTGCTTGTATTAACGTCCCCTTACACATATCAAAAAGCATCATAAAAGAAATGCCCCGCTCCCAGCAGATGAAAATCCCGAACCACTGGAAGATCAAAACAGTGTGATCTTTTTAATCGCCCCCGTTTATTACCCGGTTCGCAGAAACCGCGGCTCACGCCGTGCGGCTAATTTTAAGAAAGAAATCTGCAAGAAAGGGACGCCCCGAATGCAATTCAGGGTTGTCAACGACAACAGGAATCTGTCAATACAACCACACAGTCCAAAACGACCCATCCCACCAGTTCGTCGCAGGGGCGCGACACACCTGTCCGCCCGTCTGGCAGGGATCAGCCCGACATCGTTCTCCTGCAAAACAGCCATTTTTATATTTTTACAGGGGAACATTTCTGTTTGTAGTGGAACATTTCTGATTCTCTATCCATAATATACTATCAATTTACATTGCGGGTCAGGAATCTGGAACTCAATACAGGATGGAGAGGGAAACAGTGTCTGACATGATCTTTAACCCCGGCAAACCACTCCGGCTGCTGGTTATACTCGCATTCAGCCTGCTGGCGCTCTCTCTGCCTGTATCGGACCTCTTCGCACAGGACGCTGCAGAACCAGCGGCCGCCCAGTGCGCTGTTCTTGAACTCTTTATTCGTAATGACTGTGCCGATTGTCCCGCAGTCCAGAAACGGCTTGAAGACTATGCCAGTAAACGGGGACGCATCAAACTGCACGTCCATAATCTCGACGAACCGGGAAAACATGTCGAACGGTACCAGCAGATTCTGAAATACTTTCAGCTGGAGGATGCCGAACTCCCCGTCGCTTATGGCTGTAATTCCCTGCTGAGAAAGCTCAGGCCTGATAATTCCACAGACGAACGCATCGATAAGCTGTTGACAGTCGATATCTATGTCCGTTCCGGATGCTCACGCTGTGCTGCCGCCAAAGTCTTTCTTAAAGGATTGAAACAGCGCTATCCCGTATTTGAATACAATCTGCTCGACGTCGTTTCCGACAGTGCCGCTTCCACCCGGGTCTACGAACTTGCTGATCGCTACGGCAAACAGGCTGTCAGCGTCCCTGTCTTTCATTTCTGTAACCAGTTGGTGATTGGCTGGATCAGCGACGAAAATACAGGGGCGAAAGTGGAAGACGTCCTCAAATACTGGACCGCCAACTGCCCCCAACCTGAAAAAGCCGATAACAGTCAGAGCCTCCTGCTGCCACCCGACTTGTCTCAACTGCAGTTTGTTTCGTTCCAGAGTGAATCCGATTCCGACAGTCCCGTGCCGAACAGAAATGACGATCCGATTCCCGTCTCCCCGGTTCCCGGAAGAAATTCATCACTCGGGCCACCTCCAGTCGGAGACGATGATTCTCTTCCCCCTGTTCCGGGCGGGAATGCCAGTCTTCCTCCACCGCCGGGAGATAAGCCACCTCCACCTGAAGGAGAGTCACTGGCTCCTGTTCCTTCAGAGGAGGCGGATACCGTTGAAGTTCCCTTTCTGGGAGAGTTGAGCAAAAGCCGGTTAGGAATGCCGGCTTTTACTTTTTTAATCGGCCTGGTGGACGGCTTTAATCCCTGCGCGATGTGGGTCCTGCTGTTTCTGCTTTCCCTGCTCGTCAACTTGAAGAACCGTGCCAAAGTCCTCGCCGTTGCCGGGACGTTCGTGCTGATCAGCGGCCTGGCTTATTATGCATTCATGGCGGCCTGGCTCAATGTGTTTCTGCTCATCGGCTATCTGCCTATGGTTCAGTTTCTGCTGGGACTGTTTGCGGTCATCATTGGACTGATCCATGTCAAAGATTTCTTCGCCTTCAAAAAAGGCATCTCGCTGTCGATCCCGGAATGGGCCAAGCCCGGCCTTTATGCCCGGGCCCGCAAAATCGTCACCGCCGAAAACCTGACCGGAGCGATCCTCGGTGCCTCCGTCCTGGCTGTGCTGGTGAATATCATCGAACTGCTCTGCACCGCGGGCCTCCCGGCGCTCTACACCGAAGTATTAACCATGCAGAACTATCCTGCCTGGAAAACCTATGCCTACCTGGGGCTGTATATTCTCGCGTATATGCTGGATGACGCCATCATGGTGACCATCGTCGTCGTCACCATGGGCCGCCACAAACTGCAGGAAAAACAGGGACGCTGGCTCAAACTCTTCAGCGGTGTCGTGATCCTCCTGCTCGGCCTGGTCCTGATCTTCAAACCATCACTGCTCCATTGAGCATCTCACTGAAGATACGGCGTGACGTCGACTGGCTGCGAAATAGCTGCGTAGTTGAGAGTCGCGTGCCATCCACTTTTCGGAATAGAGGATTCAGCTTCCGACAGCCCACCTCCTCTTGAAATACGAGAGACCAGAACGTTACCATTAATATCTACTAACAGGCAGACTTCCGTTTCTACTTAATTAACCTTAAGCACCGAAAAGGTTTGGCATAATGAGTATCAGACGCGAGAAACTTATACTGTTGCTGATGGTTCTTATGCCATTCACGGTCTGCACCACAGTCGCGTTTTCACAGAGCCAACTGGAAGAAACACCCTCCTCGATGAGTGTTTCAGCCTTCTTTCAACTCAATCCCGATCAGCAGCGGCAACATCTGTATGCTGCAGTCAAGCAACGGTTAGAATTGTTCGACAATATCGCCTATTCGACACAAAACGTGGTTTTTAACCCACAACAAAACTTAATCCTGTTTCCCCTGGACGGTCCCTTTTCCGTGCCGCCCGTTACAGATCCCCCTACCCAGATGAATAAGGAATATTCGGTCAAACGACTCAACGATTCTTACCACAAACAAATCAGGCAGGTCTGGCCTTACCTGCCACGATTTGATTCAAACCCGGTTCAGGAATCTGAATTCTTCTATGATGCTTCACGCGGAAGATACCAGAGAATGACACTCGTCAGGGAACATAAACAGGCCGTCATCGCCCCCTATGAAGACTGGGTCAACCAGGAGGATCGCCTGGAATACTGGGGATACGGCACTACGAAAACGCGTGGCGTCTACTTCCTCAGCGATGCCGCTCATGCGCTGGAGCGATTGCTCTGGTTCTCAGGCAACAGTCAGGCTCCCAACGAATCAATCCTGCCCGGTAAGCTCAACGACTTGGATACGATTACTTTAACCTTCAAATCGGATCTGCCCCGCCAGGTAAACCAAAGAGGGAGTCTGACAGTACATTTTGACCCGCAGCGCCAGTTCCTTCCGGTTGCTTACCTGCTTGAGCGTATGGAATACAGGGATGGATTTTCTCGTGTTCGCTGGTTTGAAGCGATGCGGTTACTGGATGCCGTCCAACAACAGGGACACTGGTTTCCATCGCGATTTCAGTGGCTGCAAAGTGGGGGACTCCCAACCGCTGACGGACTGGTGGCAGCCTACGATGTGAAAGTAGATTCCATCGCATTTGGTTCCGTTTCACAAGACGAACTGGCTTTCACATTCCCGGCGGGAATTGATGTGACAGACAATATCCGAGGCGTGTCTTTTACTGCAGACGGCAATGGCGGTGCCCAGGGTGAAATCCAGGGGATTCCCTATTTAAACCTGACTTACCTTAGAGTCCTCCTCCGACGCTATTTCCCTAAAACCGTCATTCCGGTCACGATTGCAGGTCTGTTCTTCATCGGCTGGTGCATGAGACGCCAACGACCGTTAACAGACTTTGAGCAAGCAGTATAATCTGACCGGGCAGACCTGAATCAGCCAGATCCTGCCCTGGTTACTCATTCGCACACTCCACCGTCTATCGAACCAAACCTGATTCTGGACAGTCAATCTGCATTTATAGTTGCTTCTGAGCCCGATTTGTTAGATAACAGTAAGTAAACAGTTATCGTTCCGATACATGATATCAATCAGCAACACACAACATTTTTTTGATTAATAAAGGAAGCGCACCTGTGATTCGAACGCCCCGAACTTTTACCCGGTTTCTGATTCCCGCCTGCCTGACGCTGCTGATAAGTGTTTCAGCAACGCTGGCCGACTCTGATCCGTCGAACAATAAACTCTCAACAGCCGAAAAAAAGAGTGGCTGGAAACTGCTGTTTGACGGCAAAACCACCGATGGCTGGCGCAACTATCAAAAAGAGGGCATCAGTGACGGCTGGACCATCAAAGACGGCGTCCTCTCCCGCTCCGCGAAAGGAGCCGGCGATATCATTACTGAAGACGAGTTTGGTTTCTTCGAACTCTCGCTGGAGTATCGTATTTCTCCTGAAGGCAACAGTGGCGTGATGTTCCATGTCACTGAAGAAGAAAAAACGCCGTGGATGACCGGTCCAGAAGTCCAGATCCAGGATAATGTCGACGGGCATGATCCTCAGAAAGCGGGCTGGCTCTACCAGCTTTACAAGCCGGCCACTCCCAAATGGATGATTGAAGCCGAAAAAGCAGGCAAGAAAATCACCCCGGCCGTCGTCGATGCTACACGGCCCGCCGGTGAATGGAACCACCTCTTTCTCCGCGTCGGACCCGATCGATCCCAGGTCATCATGAATGGCGTCAAATATTTTCAGTTCGATAAAGGGAGCGCCGACTGGAAGAAACGAGTCGCCGACAGCAAGTTTTCCAAGTACCCCCAATTCGGAAAGCCGACCAAAGGACACATCTGTCTGCAGGATCACAACGATCTGGTCTCCTTCCGGAATATCAAGATCCGCGAAATACCGGCTGACGGCTCCGTACAGGATCCCAGTGATGGCGAACTGGCGATCAAAGGCGTCCCCGCTTTCCCTAATCTGGAATGGGAAGGCTGGGAAGCCGTCAATGAGGAAACAGGAAAAGTCGTCCCCCTGCGACCAATGGCGATCACACACGCCAACGATGGCAGCGGACGTATCTTTGTCACCACGCAGCGCGGCATGATTCAGATCATTGATAAAAAGTCGCCCGAGAGAACAAAACTGTTTCTGGACCTTCGCGACCAGGTCGCGCCCTGGAAAAAGAATAACGAAGAAGGCCTGTTAGGCCTGGCCTTTCATCCCGACTATAAACAGAACGGGCAGTTCTTCGTCTACTATTCCGCCGAGGGAACACCCCGGAAATCGAAAATTTCCCGCTTCACCGTCTCTAAAGACGATCCGAATAAAGCCGACCCCCAAAGCGAAACGATCATCATGGAGATCGACCAGCCTTACGGTAATCATAACGGCGGCTGCATCGAATTCGGCCCGGACGGCTATCTCTATATTGGTCTCGGCGATGGCGGTTCCGGTAACGATCCCCTGGGGAACGGACAGAACCTGGAAACTTTACTCGGTTCTATTTTACGGATCGATGTCGATAAAAAATCAGACGGAAAGAACTACGCCATCCCTGCTGACAACCCGTTTGTGGATCGTGCGAATGCCAAACCGGAAATCTATGCTTACGGCCTGCGCAATGTCTGGCGGCTGAGCTTTGATCCCAAAACCAAAACCTTGTACGCCGGCGATGTGGGACAGGATCTCTGGGAAGAAGTCAACATCATCAAAAAGGGAGGCAACTACGGCTGGAGTGTCCGTGAAGGCACTCACAATTTTGGCAATCGCGCTGAAACCGCGAAAGAAAACCCGATCGCTCCCATCTGGGAATACGATCATGGCGTCGGCCGTTCCATTACCGGCGGCATCGTCTACCGGGGACAGCGACTGCCCGAACTGGATGGCCTGTATGTCTATGCCGACTACGTCTCCGGCAAAATCTGGGCCCTCGAATATGATGAAACTTCAGGCGAAGTAGTCAAAAACCTCCGCCTGGACGCCAGCACGGTCCCCGTTATGTCTTTCGGCACTGACGAAGACGGCGAACTGTACTACACCGTCCAGACCGTCAAAGGGGGCGAAGGCATCTTCCGCTTTGAGAAGAAATAAACCTATAGAATAAGGAATGATTGAAAAGAGCCAGATGTCTTGCAGCAAAGAGATCTGGCTCTTTCTTTTTAAGCAGCCTTGAGACATACCATGGAAACGAAAGAATTATTTTATCAACAGGATGCACAGGGGAAATGAGAATCTATTCGAAATACGAAATACATTCGGAAATTGCAACCGTTATTCCTGTCCGACCGATATCAATCTACTCAATGTCTTCGATCTCCACATCTGAAATCACGGTTCCCTCGGGTAGATCTTTCACCTGTTCATGAATCTGTCCCAGGATGCTGAGGTAGATGCTGACGTCGGATGTTTCATAGTTCTCCAGTTCATCACTCCCTCCCAGTACGAGGGGCTGCTGATGACTGTAGACCTCGTTGGGTTCCAGCTCGATACCCGCATCTCGTAGTTCCAGTACCCGCGCGGGAAAGAAATGGTCGGTGACAAACTCTGCATCAGACAGCAGTTCCTCAAACGCAGCGCCATCCTCGGCCACCATTCTGATGTGGCCTTCGATCACATCGACAAAATAAACAGCGCCGTTTTCCCCCTCCGCAAAGACATCACCCAGCGCCGTCAGCAGGACGGGGCGCATCGGTTCGGGCATGGCCCAGTTCCAGTCCTGAAGTAACTCATCAAGATCGATTCCTTCAGGATTGATTGTCAGATCGTTCAAAGTGATTTCCATCGTGTACCTCACATCGCGAGTCGTATTAATTGATCAATGCCTGAAGTCAGGAAGTTGGGTGATCACGTCAAGTTAACACGTACTATTTCGGAGTGCAAATTACTTTTTCAGATTCCTTCAAGCCTGTGACATGGAATCGATAAAACAAAATAAGGGATCGACAGGACAGCAGCCGCGATCCAGGCGTTTGAGAGGTACTTTCAGAAACTGGACACCGTCCCGGTTCATGAAAACCGTGCCCACATGTTTGTCATCCACCTTAATCGTACGTGCCGACCCCTTTATTAAGAGTTCAATCCGCCTGCTGTCCGGTCGCCGCTTCCCGCAACAGTTTCAACGCGGCTTCCACCAGCATTTCCCCACTGCCCGGCTGCACGTTTGAGTTCGTTACTTCATAACTCCCCCCTGCATAAGCAGCACGGTGAGGAATATAAATCGTCTCTACCGTATTGGACAGTTCGACGATCAGCGTAGTTTTGAAAGGAGAAGCCTGTTTGATCGCCAGGCCCAGATCGACAAATACTTCGCCCGGCAGACAGACAATGGCCACCTCGTTCCCGATCGTCATCACCGTCACATCAACGGGCAGCGTTTCGCCCACACCGGCCAGTGAACGACTCAATCCCCAGGTAATATGCTCACTCGTATTGGCATGCGGTTTTTTGTGACGCATCTGATCCAGGATCATTTTTTTGTAGGCGGTGACATGATCAAAGAAATCAACCTTCCCTCCTTTGTGGGCAATCTCCAGGATTTTAATCGAGCGCGCCACCTCTGCCTGAGAGGCTTCCTGCAGAGGCAGTTTCACGATTTGAGAACCGACCGTTAATTTGGTATTTTTAACAGGAGTCAATTTCGGTAATTGCTCCGTGATCGAAGTTCCCAGCGAGTTCCCGATGAAATCGACTTTATTGCGGACCGGCGATGCGGGATTGGCATGATTGATATCGCCACAGCAGCCGGTTCCAAAAATCGAAATCACATCCGGCCCCAGCGCTTCACGCAGGCTGCGTTCAATGAAATACGGATAGTCGGCACTCCACTTCATACCGCCCACCGTATCCAGATGCAGCGCGAAGTTACTGATGACTCCCCGGCTTGTCCCGTCTTTAGGATCGCGAATTGCCAGCAGACCGATTTCGGTATCGATGGGTCCTGCAGCGCGAATGACGTTCGGGTTTTTCAATGACTGCCAGGTTTTCACACTGCCGTCACGCATCACAAACCGACGATTGAAAGCAACCGGCGTCTGTTGTGTGGCGCTTCCGGTAGCCAGTACAGCCGGTTTTGCATTCTGATATGCCTGTTCAATCGCTGTTACCGGGCCGTTGATCAGTTTTTCGATATACTGCTTTCGTAATTCATCCTGCGATTCTTTTCCCAGGTACAGATACAGTTCCTTCATGTAATCGGGCGCGGTGTGTGAATGTGTGGCCGCGATCACAATATTCTGCGGGGGAATCCCCGTTTTTTCAGCAGCCACCCGACGTACTTCTGTGGATAGATCCGTGGCGATGCCAATCAGATCGCAAACCACCAATGCAGCCGCTGTGTCTCCTTCACGAAACACCACCGCTTTGGCTTTCAGTGGATCAATCGTCCCCTCGGCCAGTCGCTCGTGATAATACCCGGCCATCGGAAAACCGACCGGTGGCGTGATATCAATCTCCGCGATCCCCACCTGGATACCGACACTCTCTGCTGTGGAATCAAGATGGTTTCGAACAGCTGTCAGCCACATCGCTGCCGCACGTTTTTGCCCGGTACTGGAAAAGTGACGGCGGGATTTCATGTCTCCCCGATTTTCAGCTTGCAGGGTGTCTGTATCGGGTCCCGCAGAGAAACCACGTTTTTGGATTAGTTGATCAATCGCCGTTCGAATGCGTAATTCTCCCGCAGGGTCATTGTATACGGTAGGATGGTGAGTTGACTTAGCCAGTAGCCATTCTGGAGAGAAGCCCCATAGCGGTTCTGCTGACTCCTGAATCACCTGGATATTCTTGATGTACTGTTCGGTCGAAGTATGCGCAATGACATCCGATTCCCCCTGCTGCCAGAGAACTGCACGAAAACGGCCCACCTTTGCGCCTGAAGCAATCAATTGTGTATGCAGTTTCCCGCCTGGCAGCCATTGAGTGGATGAGGTCGCACCGACCGCTGCATTGACGAATGCGACCGGGACTCGGAATTCTTTCACCAGCGCATCACCCAGAGGCGGCCAGATTGATCCTCCATCACTGTTATCGTACACAGGCTGTGGATCATGCGCAATCACCCACTCCTGCTTTGTCGGATCATAGGCCACAACCCGTTGCAGGGAATCTGTTACTTTCAGTCTTTCATCATTGCAATTTGTCGCATAAGACTGACCGGCCACTACAAAGACTTCACCAACGCCTATCGGACTTACATTCCCCACAGCCTCTGTTTTATCTTGCATTCGGCATCGCACTTCCAGTCGATACCAGCCTCCCGCTGCGATCCGTGCTGAATAAGAGAATCGTTTTTCAGTTACTTTTGGCGTAAAATTGATCCAGAAATCAGATGACGGTGACTGCTCAGGCAACTTGACCAACCGATACTCCCAGGTCGTCTTCGTGATTCCTTCTGGTACCATTCCAGAGATGAGAACATCAGCATATCCAGCCCCTGGTGCTACACCGGTTCGCTGAATCACCTGATGCGACTCTGGCGTCGTCAGATCCAGTGCTTCCGTTGCTTGCGCATCAAGGCTGATCAGCGAAAAAACCAATAAAACGAGTATTCGATAACAGCACGACATCTTCGGGTAACCTTTAATAAATATATGTCACGAGATCATAAGCATGAGAACTCTGCGGTAAAACTGGACACAGGCTAATCATCACTTAGTGTTTTAAACTGCTGGTAACTCTTCCAGGCAATTCGCTGCAGATCGGCTTGATCTCTGGCGGAGAAAGTCGTGGTAATCGGATTACCATCCCGGTCTTTCGTCCGATCTTTATTGTCGAAATAACGAATGTCGGTAATCGAATCGACAGGCAGTCCTTCCGGGCTGCGATCAAACAGGGCCGCGTACAGGCAACAGGCCGTCAGGTATGCCATCGTCTGATTCAAGTGCGCATCATTGATGAATCGCAACGTGAAATCAGGGCGTTCCGTCTGACAGTAAAAGCCTGCCAGCGACATCGGAGCGGCACTCGCATCGATCTGTTTCGCCAGCGCTGCGATTGCTTTTACTTTCTGCATCACTGCAGCAGCATCAGGGGGATTTTTTAACGCTTTTGCGTTCTGAGTATTCGGCGTCGTTTCATACAGAATCACGCGAGCACCCTGTGCTTTCGCCAGTGCTGCAAATTTGGGAGCATACTGAGCATACAGCGAGTCCGCCCCCTTCAAGTCATCCCGGTACGACTGCAGTACGATCACATCCCAGCTGGGATGCTCCGCGTCCAGTTCTTTGAGTAACTGTTGATGTCGTTTCAAAGCCGCGGCCGCGTAACGGTTTTTGGGGTCTTTCGCATCTTTCTCCAGACCGGCAATCGTCTGTTTCTGTTCGTCAGCCGTCAGTTCATGCAGTCTGACAATATTTTGCGAACCCAGATTCCAGTGATCAACCAGACGCCGCCCGCCATAGATCACAGTCGTCGGGTTAAATGTCAGATTCGGATTACCGGCTTCTGCCATTTTCTTGACGACCTGCGCCAGATTGTGGCGTGCCGTGTAGCTGTTTCCGATAAAGAGTACATTCAACTTCTCCTTGTTATCGGTCTCGGCGGCTTCTGTGCGGGAATTCACATGCACGGAGACACAGAACAGACATAAAAAAGCAGAAAGCAGTCGCAGTTTGATTTTCATAATTTGATCTCGTAACCGGTGTGGCAGGATAAAGAGAAAAACGTCTGTTTCATTATGAGCAGACTTTGCTACCGAGTCAAAGGAATCATCGATGAACGCCAGTTCGCTCACTTTTTCCTGGCAGGTTGCCAGGCCGGATCACCGGCATCGACTGGCAGACCCCGGTTCCAGTCCATGGCTGACTGCTTCAGCCGTGCGACGACCTCCGAATCAGCAGCAGCCCGGTTCTGAGTCTCGGAAACATCTGCAGCAACAAGAGCTCTTTGAAAGAATATTGCATGGAATCAATTCCCGGATCAACCAATGATTACGATTTCACACTCATGAAAACAGAAAGAAATGATCCATGAGTAGACTCATTTTCATTGTAACACTGGCTCAGCGGACTTTACATCAGCTTGATTAATTATCTGAATACTGCCGGCACCATTTTTTAATCTCGGTTATTAAATCGAATCATAATCCTGTTTCCCATTCGAATGTAGTTTCCACCAAACCGTGATGATAGAATATGATTCAAACGGCTTGTTCTTCTCAGTTGACTACCATGCAGCGCTCACGATTCAGAGGGAAATTATGAAACGATTCCTGATTGTTCTACTTTGTATTACTGCAGTCAGTTCTGCTGATACTTCAGCGGCTGACAGAGCCCCGAATGTTGTCCTGTTTCTCGTCGATGACATGGGCTGGATGGACAGTGAGCCGTATGGTTCCCGCTATTACGAAACGCCCCACATGTCGCAATTCGCAAAACAGTCGATGCGTTTCACTAATGCCTATGCGACGCCCCTCTGTTCTCCCACGCGGGCATCGATCCTGACGGGCCAGTATTCATCCCGGCATGGCATTACAAGTGCCACAGGACATCGTCCGCCGCACGCCGCGGATTTCGAGTTCTTACCCAAAACGGCACCCCCGAACCAGAAGTTACGTATGCCTGTCAGCAGGCATTTTCTCGAGCTCGATCAATATACGCTTGCCGAAGCATTACGCGACGCCGGTTATCGGACGGGTCATTTTGGTAAATGGCACCTGGGTCTGACGGCGCCCCATCGGCCCGACAGGCAGGGGTTTGAAACCGTCTGGCATTGCGCACCCGATCCAGGTCCGCCGAGTTATTTTTCCCCGTATGGCGTTACGCCGACAGGTAAGCCGACGGGACAACACCGGGTGGGAAATATTACCGACGGTCCGGACGGCGAACACATCACTGATCGGCTGACAAGTGAAGCCATCCAGTTTATGGAAGCACATCGCAGCGAACCTTTCTTTCTGAATCTCTGGCATTACTCGGTCCATGGCCCCTGGCAGCATAAAGAAGAATACACTGCGGAATTCGCCAGAAAGCTGGACCCGCGCAATGCACAACGCAATCCCGTGATGGCCTCCATGCTGCGGAATGTCGATGAAAGCCTGGGACGCATCCTGAGTAAACTGGATGAACTCAAACTGGCCGACAATACGCTCTTCATTTTTTATTCCGACAATGGAGGCAATGACCACAGCTGGAGCGGTGATGATCCCAGGCTCCAGAAAATCACTGAAAAACATCCCCTGTATCAAACCATTCAAAGCTATCGCAAATGGGCGGGAGGGAACCCACCAACGAACAACGCACCGCTGCGTGAAGGCAAAGGACGCATCTACGAAGGAGGCCAGCGCGTACCACTCATGGTCCGTTGGCCCGGCCGCATACAGCCTGGCTCCACTTCGGATGCCATTGTAGGCCCGATCGATCTCTACCCGACTATCCTTGAGGCGCTGAAATTGAGTCGCCCGGCAAATCAAATTATTGACGGGGAATCGTTCCTGCCAGTTCTGGAACAGACGGGACAACTCGAACGCACCGCTTACTTCACCTGGTTTCCGCATCTGATCCCCGCCGTCTCCGTTCGCCAGGGAGACTGGAAACTGATCCGTCGCTTCGAACCACATCGACTTTATCCCGAAGTACGCGAACTCTATAACCTGAAAGCTGACATCTCTGAATCAGAGAATCTCGCCAGCCAGCATCCCGACAAAGTCCGCGAACTTGATGTGCTGATTGACGAGTTCGTGAAGGAGACCGGCGCGCTGTATCCACAACCCAACCCCGCCTATCAGCCGCGTCCTGCAAACACGACCGGTAAAGGAGAAGATCCTGCGCGAGGGCTGGTTCCCAAATTCTCGAAAATTACTCTTGTAGATGGTGCGCTGCGCATGGAAGCGGATGGGCGCACGCCCTTTTTAGGGACAGCGCAGGTAAAACAGTCCGGGCCTCTCAGACTCACCATGCGACTGCGTAGTAACACAGGCGGTGCGGGAAACATTACCTGGAAAACTGCCGATCAGACTGAATTCCCCAGACAGGGACAGACGGTTCCATTTCAGCTCGCAGCCGGCAAGGACTGGCAGGACCTCACTCTGGACTTACCCGTCGATGGAAAGACGGGCACCGTGAGACTGTATCTACCTGTCGCGTCAGGACCACTCGATATCCAGTCCATTCATTTTCAGGCAGCGAAGACAAAGAAAACCGTCCGAGCCTGGGACTTCAGTGGAGCAAAGCCCTGATGCGACCCAGATCTCAATCGTGAATGCCCCCGGGCATGAATAAAACTTGAAATTCAGGCTGCATTATTCGAAATAATACCGCACAGACAGATACTATTTTTTTTATCCTGTGCTGCATCCCGCTTCATTTCTTCTGGCATTCTCTCCTATTTATGTTACAATAAATAAAGTATCCTTTTGAATTGCCAGATAACGATTTATAGAGGGTATTTTTTCCTGCCTTAAAATCTCGCCGGAATGCGTGGACGAAACTTCCACGACATTCCAGAATTAACAATCCTGATTCCACCAGCGTTCAGTTATTTTGCGATCGCGCAGAACTTAATTGGTCTTACTATGAACGGATTTCAGAAATACTTTTCAATCTGCCTGTTGTTCACCGGCAGTCTGATTACCACCCCCGCCTGGGCGAACCCGGCCAATCGACAGGCCTTCGTCCGTTACTTCGGCGAATACCTGCCTGCGAATCTGAATTCCTGCAGCGTTTGCCATGTGGGTGCGCATGCAGAAGGAGCGGAGTCGCTTGATGACTTTCCGCACAATCCTTTTGGAAATCAGTTACGCCTGGAAGCCGACAAACTGCTCAAAGCGGATCAGGATCCTGAAATTGATCTGCGACTCAAATTACTGTCCGAAGCAGACGCCGACAATGACGGATTTTCAAATCTGCAGGAAATCCTCTTTGGCACTGCTCCCGGCGACAAAACAAAATTCCCGGATGCCAAAGCGGCTGAGAAATTGCAGCAGCTGACAGCTGACTTTACGGAATATAAAAATCGCTACGCCTGGAAACCGTTCAAACCGGTAAAACGACCTGAAGTCCCCCTGATCACAGACACGGACTGGGCCCGCAATCCCATTGATCATTTCATTGCCGCGGGACATGAGCAGGAAGGTTTACAACGCGCAGGGGAAGCCAGTCCGGAAATTCTGCTGCGTCGTGTTTACCTCGATCTCATCGGGCTCAATCCGTCACCGGCAGAAATTCAGGACTTTCTCAAAGAACAGAAATCGAATCCCCAAGCCTATGAAGAAGTCGTCACGCGGCTGCTGAACCATCCCGCTTACGGCGAGCGGTGGGGACGTCACTGGATGGACGTCTGGCGGTACAGCGACTGGGCCGGCTACAAAGATGCGCTGCGCGTCAGTCAGCGTCATATCTGGCACTGGCGGGACTGGATCATCGAATCCCTCAATGCCGACAAAGGCTATGATCAGATGCTGATCGAAATGCTGGCCGCCGATGAACTCAAACCCGATGACTGGGATACGCTTCGCGCCACTGGTTATCTGGCTCGAAATTATCACGCCGAGCGCGACCAGTGGATGGACGATGTCGTCAAACATACCTCGCAGGCATTTCTGGGAATTACCGTAGGCTGCGCGAAATGTCACGACCACATGTATGACGAGATTGAACAACGCGAATATTATGAAATGCGGGCGATCTTCGAAACATATCACGTGCGCACCGACCGTGTGGAAGGTGTGCTGGACACAGCCACCAACGGCATCCCCCGTGCTTACGATCGATCATTAACGGCCAAAACCTGGTTATTCGAAAAAGGGGACGAACGCCGCCCGGTCAAAGAGGAAGTCATTCCCCCCGGAGTTCCCACCTTCCTGGGAGGCGAATACAAGGTCGCGCCGGTCTCGCTGCCGATGGTGGCCAGTCAGCCCGCTCGACGCGAATCGGTCAAAGAAGACCTGCTGACTCACGCTCGAAAAATGATGGAACAGGCGAAAGCCAAAGAACAGCGTCTGGCTGCAGAAAGCGAGCTGGCCGTTCTGGAGGCGCAGTTTGCCATTGAAGATCTGGAAGCATCCGGCGATAAGAAATCGGCTGAATGGAAAGACGCTGCCCTGAACCTGGTCAAACTCCAGAGACAGTCTGCCCTTGAGAATGCCAGATGGAATCTGACTGCCGCAGAGCAGGAACAACAGGCGGCACAACAGGCTCTGGAAAAAGCAGAAGCCAAAAAGAACAAGTCCGTGATCACCAAAGCAAAACAAAGGCTGAAAAAATCAGAGCAGCAGCACAAAGCAGCAGAGACGGCTCTCAAAAAAGCGGAAACCGATTCCCAGGCAAAGCTGACAACCAAATACACGCCGCGTAAACAGCCTGTTTACCCGCAATCCAGTTCAGGTCGCCGTCTCGCTTTTGCCCGCTGGCTGACGAATGCGAACAATCCTCTGACGGCACGCGTCGCCATGAATCATATCTGGCTGCGTCACTTCGGTCAGCCGATTGTCCCCACCGTGAATGAATTCGGCGGGAATGGTCGCGGTCCCACACATCCGGCGCTGCTCGACTGGCTGGCAGCAGAACTGGTCAAACAGGACTGGAGCATGAAAGAAATGCATCGCCTGATAGTGACGAGTTCCACTTATCGCATGGCGGGAACAGGATCAGAGGCAAACAGCAAAATCGATCCTGACAATAAATATTACTGGAAAAAATCAGCCATGCGGATGGAAGGAGAAATTGTCCGTGACAATCTGCTGTACATCCCCGGTCGACTCGATCCCCAGAGGGGGGGCCCGGATATTGATAACACCAAAGCCCAGGATTCGGTCCGGAAAAGTATCTATCTCAGGCATGCCCATGAAAAGCTGGTGGAGTTCGTGCAGATCTTCGATGGTCCCAGTGTTTCGGAATGTTACATGCGCGACATGAGCGTTCAGCCTCACCAGGCGCTCGCCATGGCGAACAGTAAACTGACTTTTCAGGCGACACAGGCGTTGACTGAAAAACTGCTCAAACAGACCTCAGGCGATGTCGAGCACTTCATTCAGCAGGCGTTCCTCAGCATTTTATCGCGTCACCCCGATGCCACAGAGCAGAAAATGTGCCGTCAATTCCTGACGCACTCATCGGAAGCCAGCCAGGTAAAACCGTCTGAAGACCAGTTCCAGCTACTGGTCACCGTACTGTTCAACCATAATGATTTCGTCACGATCCGTTAACGATCGACGTTAGCAATCGACATTGACTGATAACAGAAAGACATTGATATGTCACATCTACCAAATATGAATCGCCGCCGATTTCTGACCGACACCGGTATGGGTATGACCGGCATGGCCATGACGTCCCTCCTGTTTCAACAGGGTGAACTACAGGCTTCCGCTCCCGGTTCAGGTCGCCACCTGGCCCCGCGTGCCAAATCTGTGATCTGGATCTTTCTGATTGGCGGTCTCAGTCACCTCGAAAGTTTTGATCCCAAACCGGCTCTCAACAAGTACGCCGGTAAAACAATTGAAGATACACCGTTTGCAGATGCAGTGCTCAATAAAGACAAAATCAACAAAGTGCTGCTCGATCCCTCCAAGCAGAAACGCAAGATTTACAAATCGCTGATGCCGCTGCAGACAGGTTTCAAAAAATACGGGGAAAGCGGTCTGGAAATCAGTGACTGGTTCCCGCACATGGGCTCCTGTGCCGACGATCTGACGCTGGTTCGCTCGATGTGGACCATCGATAACAACCACGGTGCCCAGCTGACTTATCACACCGGACGTAAAATTACCGAAGGCGCTTTCCCGACCGTCGGCTCGTGGATCAGTTACGGCCTGGGCACAGCCAACCAGAACCTGCCTCACTACGTCGTACTGGGGAATCCCAGTGCCGACTGCTGCGGTGCCGCCTGGACGCACGGTTCCTCTTACCTGGGTCCTGAACACGCGGGCGTCCGACTGAAAGTCGATCCCAAAGCACCGCTGTCATTTGTGCGTTCCGCTGATGAATCACTGACTCCCTCCGAGCAACAGGAAATGTTCGGGCTGCTCGGTAAACTCAATCGGCAGACAGGCATCCATTACCCCGATGACAAAAACCTGCAGGCCCGTATCAAATCCTACGAACTGGCCTTCCAGATGCAGTCGGCGGTCCCGGAAGTCATGAACTTCCAGGAAGAAACAAAACATGTCCAGGACCTCTATGGGCTGGGCGATGCTTTGACCAAGGACTTCGGACAAAAATGCCTGGCAGCGAGACGTCTGAGCGAACAGGGTGTCCGTTTCATCCAACTGTTCCACGGCTATCGCGGCAACGCCGGTGCCTGGGACTCGCATCGTGACATCAAACGCCTGCATTCCAGGCTTGCGAAAGAAGTCGATCAGCCGATTGCCGGTCTCATCAAAGACCTGAAACTGCGAGGGCTATTGGATGAAACGATGGTTGTAGTTGGTTCCGAATTCGGTCGGACGCCGGGAGCCGAATACCGCGAAAGCAACAAGACCGTTTCCGGTTCAGGACGCGATCACCATCCGCATGGTTTCAGTATCGCCATGGCAGGAGGCGGCATCAAAGGGGGACACATCCATGGCGCCACCGATGAACTCGGCTTCCATGCTGTAGAAGATCGGCATTACGTGACTGACCTGCATGCGACGGTCCTGCATCAGATGGGACTGGATACAACCCGCCTGAATTATCCGGGCCGACAACGCCTCGAACGGGATTACGGCGAAGTCATCCACGATATCATCGGTTAACGATGATGAAGCAGAACCAGGAAACAGCCAGTTAAACCTGTTTCTGTTTCTCTTCTTCTGTCATGCGATAAATATGAACGGCGCCGTGCGAATGCGCCACAATCAGATGCCGCGCATCATTTAAGAGGTCCAGCCCCCGGGCAGCCGCTGGCAGTTTCATCGTATGATAAAACTCGCTCTCATCCGGCTTTCTGAACCACAGCTCCCCTTTTCCACTCCGGTCGGCTCCGGCGCCAATCAGGAAACCATCAGGGTGATACCGCACCCCCCAGGCAATTCCCTGGAACGTCTTATCGGGTTTGAGCTTTGCTTTTTCCTGACCGGTTTTCCAGTCAAACAGCATGATAATCGGGTCTTGCACTCCTGCAAAGGAATTCACCACGTTGGTGATCCCGGCGGTCGCCAGTTCGCTTCCATCTGGGCTGAACTGCAGGTCTCGCGCGCCTCCCATATCAGCAGCAAACTTTTTATCGTAACCGGTCATCACACTCGCATCGATACTGCGACTTTTTTTACCAGAATGCAGATCCCAGACATGAATCACGCCCATCAGGTCCTGTGATACCAGGTGTTTCCCATCCGGATGAAATTCAACCGCATACACATGTCGCTCATGACCGGCGAAACTCTGCAGCAGCTTTCCGTTTTCCAGATCCCAGAGTTTGACCAGCAGATCATTCCCGCAGGTTGCGAGTTTTGTCTGATCCGGAGAGAGGCGAACCCAGCGTGCTGAACCTTGATGAGCCTGGATCGTCAGTTTTGATTTCGGCTCCGTATCCAGCAGGTTCCAGGCCTTGATGTCTCCCCCCCAGCAGGCCGAATACAGCGTGTTGCCATCAGCCGAGAAGTCAAACGATCGGACCCAGCTTGTATGTCCCTTTAAGGTACGTTTTGTTTTTGATTCATAGTCCCATACGTGGATATCCAGATCTTCTGCACCGGCAACGATAAAGCGACCTGTCGGATCGACTCTGCACGAAGTCAGAGGCACCGTATGCTTGAGTTCGGCGACCTTGTGTGTTTTCACTGGATCGATGGCATCATAATCGACGCCCGGCTTCCGTGCTTCAACCGCATCATTCAGAACCGGCTTGCTGGCTGCCACGGCTTCGCTGTTGTTGACACTCATGCTAGCAACTCCTTGATAGGCTGTGCGGCGGGATCGCCGATGGGAACCGAGCGGCCTGCAATCTCGTGATCTCGCGTGGAATCAATTCCCAACGCCTGCAGGTACGTATGGAACAGATGCCCCGCATCCACTTCACGCTCTGCGACTGCTGTCCCCTTCTCATTCGTTTTCCCGATGATCGCACCGGGTTGAATACCACATCCCCCCAATGCAATGGACCAGGCGGTCCCCCAGTGGTCACGTCCATAACGCACATTGATCTTGGGAGTGCGTCCAAACTCGGAATAAATCATGACGAGTGTGCTTTCCAGCATGCCGCGCTCATGCAGATCGTCCAGAAGCATCGAGAATGTTTTGTCGAACTCACCCAGTTGTTCCAGGTGAAAATTAAAGTTCTCTGCATGCGAGTCGTATCCGTGGTGTGTCACTTTCACACAGGTCGCGTTATTTTCGAGTAAGGTTCGCGCCAGGAGACAGTTTCGACCAAAATCATGCTTGCCATAACGTTCCAGATCTTTGTCGGCCGGTGGCTTTTCAAAGAACGTCTTGCGGGACATCAGCTTTTCCGCCTGCTGGAATGATGCATCAAATGTCTCCGTCATCGCTTTACCATGACCAGCCTGAAACTGACTGTTGAACTGCTGACGCAGCGCCATACGTCGTTCCGCCGCTGTTGGCGGCAGTCCTTTCGGCAGTGACAGATTCTTCGGTGGATTGACTCCCAGAAATTTCAATTGCGCATGCCTGGCCCCCAGAAACGCAGCCGTACTGTCATTCAGTCCTCGTGTCGAAATATGAATGTACCCGGGTAACTCTGCTTTCGCTGGTGCCAGGTATCTCGAAGCGACAGACCCCACATAAGGATA